>CAYWHV010000005.1:0-21812 GCA_964458045.1 uncultured Methanospirillum sp. | reverse complement strand
TGCTCTTCAGGTGTCGTGCAGGTAACACGGGCACCCTGGCTTTCAAAGATATCCTGAAAAAACCGGAGATCATCCTCCTGACATCGTGCAGGAGTTGCAACAATGGTCTGTCCCTGGATGGTTCCGACAGTCGGGCCAAACATCGGGTGAAGTCCGACAACCCTGGCCTTTGAAGTAAGCATGGCCCTGACCGGATCAATCTTTAAAGATGTCAGGTCGGCCAGGATCTGATGCTCACTAAGGAGCGGTGCAATCTCGTGAATGACCGTAACTGTGTCCCTGATCGGCACTGAAATGAGAATGACATCAGCAAGGCGGGCAATATCCTCCTTCGTGGTTGGGGTTTTCCTGCCGGAGATGAGAACCTCATGACCAGCCTTGCTGAAAACCTGTGAGAAGAGATTTCCCATCCCTCCGGTTCCGCCAATGATGCCAATCTTCATGTTATTTCTCAATGATGGTCTCATCAATTGCCATACCAAAATGACGACCGCCGCTCTCAACACGGCCCAGAACAACATCTCCGGGTTTGAGTGAGGTTACGGAGACTGCAGAATTATCCGGACGAACAAGTCTGATGGTCTCTGCATTCTGCAGGATGATTGAGACTTTCCGGCCCTCACTCTCTGCTTCAACAAGGAAGAGAGGCCGCCGTTCTATTTTCACCCGGCCAACGGTCGCTTCCCGACATGAACCATTCCCATGAACAATCGTCACCCGGTCACCTGCCTTTAGATCTGCAAGGTATGCGGTCTTTCCTTCCGGAACCTGCATGTATGCATGAACACCGCCTGCATTCACCCTGAATGGACGGGGGGCAACATAGGGATTGACAAGCGTCTCTGCATGAACAAGGAAAAACCCTGATGAGGTATTTCCAACAAGCATCCCTTCCCCGTCAACCATTAAAGAACAGGTATCGACACAAACCCGTTCACCCATTCCGGCAGGTTTTACGGAGGTCACTGTCAGACGGTGAAGTTGTTGTCCGGAAGTTCCAGACTGAACCAGACGGGATATTGACCTGACAAGGTCCGGATCATCGGTTTTTACCAGGATCCCGGCAACCCCTTTTTCCAGGACGGTTAGCGCCTGCTCAGCTTCCTCTAAACTGGTAACTGCCGCGATGACATTTTCTCCACATGCCACCAGGTTTTCCAGGGGAATTATGGTCCAGTCAGGTGTGTGCACAATAATGCGACTGGTCTTTGCAGCTTCCATCGCCCGTGCCTGATCCTCGGTATTTTCAATGGTTATCTCATGGATATCCTGATCGGGGAGAAGATCCCCATCCGGAGCGATAACCAGAATCCGCCCCAGTTCCCTGACCGGTCCTGCAGAATCGGCAATTACCCCGTCAGCTCCTGATTCAAGGGCTGCAATTGCAAGTTCCTTATCCCATGGCCGGAGATCAACAAAAACCTGTTTCATGATCCCTCATAAAGTCTCAGGACGTGTTCCCTGATGGACAACCTGCGAGATATTGGATACGAATTTTGCAACATTGTCTCGCTGGAAGGCATTTCTTCCCATGCAGACTCCTGCACATTTTGCAAAGTGTACTGCATCGTAGATGGTCTTGTAGGAGTCCAGGTCCTCCCCTTTCTCTCCGCCTGCAATCAGCACCGGGATGGATGATGCCTTGACAATCTTTGCAAATGTTTCCGGATCACCGGTGTAGTTCGTTTTCACTAAGTCGGCTCCGAGTTCCTCTGCCACACGAACCGCATGCCCGACATGCCGGGGATCATTTGGATCAATCCCCTCTCCACGCGGGTAGATCATTGCAAGGAGAGGAATCCCCCACCGGTTACAGTCACGAACAACCTGACCGGCAGATTCCATCATCTTTGACTCCTGTGGTGCACCAAGATTGATGTGAATAGAAACCGCATCTGCTCCCAGTGAAACAGCTTCCTCAACACTACAGATAAGGACTTTATCATTCGGGTCAGGGTTCATGCTCGTCCCGGCAGAGAGATGTATGATAAGACCAATGTCCCGTCCCTTTCTCCGGTGACCAGGGCGGACAAGACCTTTATGCAGGATTATGGCATTTGCCCCACCGTCTGACACCTCGGCAACCGTCTCGGTCATATTTAAAAGACCATCTATCTGTCCCAGGGTCATTCCATGATCCATAGGGATAATTACCGCTTTCCCGGTGTTCCGGTCCATTATCCGTTCTATGCGGATCTGTTTTCCAATCATAACAGTCCTCCTTTCAGCATTTCATTCACTTCGGCTGCACCCATTCCTTCATGGACAATTTTTGCACAGGCCCGGACAAATGATGCAGGATTTCCATGTTGGAATGCATTTCTTCCGATTGAAAGACCAGCTGCCCCGCCTTCCATTGAGCCTTCTATAAGTTCAAGAGTCGTAAGATCATCTGTCTTTGAGCCGCCTGCCACCACAACCGGAACCGGACAGCCCCGGGTCACTTCACGGAATGTATCAGGATCTCCCGTGTAATTGGTTTTCACAAGATCAGCTCCGAGTTCTGCTGCTACCCTGGCTGCAAGTCTGACATGCTCCACGGCATGTTCGTCATCGATCTTCCGGCCACGGGGGTACATCATAGCAAGGAGCGGAACACCCCATTCCATGCATTCAATTGCGACATGCCCGAGATCTGTCAGCATCTGTGCTTCAGAATCGGCACCAATATTTACATGCATTGATACCGCATCTGCTCCCATCTTCAGGGCATTCGTCACCGAATTGACCAGCACCTTCTCATTTGGATCAGGACCTATAGCGGTCGAAGCCGAGAGATGCAGAATAAGGCCGACATCGTGACCTCGTTGCCGGTGCCCGTGCAGGGCAAGACCCACATGTCCGAGTACTGCATTTGCCCCTCCCTCTGCAACCGAATTTACTGCATCAGGAAGATCAACAAGCCCCTCAATAGGTCCCAGGGTAACCCCGTGGTCCATGGGAACAATGATAGTCTTTCTTGTGTTGCGGTTCATGATTCTTTCAAGTCTGATATCTTTTCCTCTCATAACAGATCACTCCGAATTTGATACGAGTAATCACTCAGTACCAAAAAAACTGATAAAAGCTAAAAAAAGCCGAATAATAACGATATTCGATGGAACGGTCGTTCGGTACAAAAGACAAGCTGGAAGAAGCAGGACTGCAGAGTGCCACAGACTTTACACCCTCCACACAGTTTGTCATGATCAGGGGTCAGTGTGGCTACTAATAAATATATCGGAATCGTGCCATGTCATGGCATGGCACGGAACAACCACTTTACCGCCACATCCTTATCACGCACAAAAAATTGGAAAAATTACTTCTTCGCCTTCTTGATCTGGATGACATCCCCCATGGTGGTGGTCATCCGGGCATGGTGCAGATCAGTCGGTTCTGATGAACTGTCATCCAGCAGACTGATATTAAGTGTCTTTTCCAATTTCTTTCGAACCTCATCTTCCGGTATCAGTTCGCCTTTTTCAAGTTTCTTTACGAGGAGCTCACGCTCCATCATTGCAAGGGCAAGATCTTTCTGGGTCATTCCCAGCTTCATCCGTGCATCCCGAATCCGGATAGCATAATCTTCAACAAGATCGCTTCCCATTCGGTCAAACAGATCCCTGGACCGTTGAACCTGTGGTTTTGCGGAACCGGAATAGGCGGATGTTCGTGACGCCTGTGCTGCAGATGTCCGGGGGGCTCCCTGGACTTCAGTGCCATATTTTGCACAGGCATTACACACTGAGAGCTCGGTCCCTTCTATCTTGATCCTTTTCAAAGGGCCTTTGGCTTCTGCGCCGCACATTTCACACTGCATTTTCGCAAACATCATATAGTCACTTACCCCTATATACCTGATTGATCAGATGGCAGAAGCAGCCCGCCACCCGGATGACATGAAAACTCCTGAGGAGTTATACCGGTATTTAGTAGACCGGGTTGCAGGAATGGAATCGCAAAACCAGGAATTGAAAGAGCAGATACGGCAACTGGAGTCAGATAAGCGATATATTGAGACCCAGAAGATCCGGTATGAACGGGAGGTCAGGAAGCTGAAAAGCGAGATTGAACACCTGAAAACCCCCCCACTCATCGTCGGGATCGTGACTGATATCATCGATTCCGGCCGCGTCGTCGTGCGGTCAAGTGCGGGGCCCCGGTTTCTTGTCAGAGTTTCACAGGCAGTAAATCCTGACACCCTGAAAGCCGGAGTCAGATGTACGTTAAACCAGCAGTCCCTGGCTATTGTGGAAGTGCTTCCAAGCACGTATGATTCACAGGTGTATGGGATGGAACTGGTTGATGCTCCGACTGAGACATACGAGGACATAGGCGGTCTTGAAAAGCAGATCATGGAGATTCGTGAAGCAGTCGAACTTCCGATGACACGACCTGATCTCTTTGAGAAGATCGGTATTAACCCACCAAAAGGTGTCCTGCTTTACGGTCCTCCAGGAACGGGAAAAACCCTTCTTGCCAAGGCCGTTGCGCATGAGACTCATGCAATCTTCCTGCACACTGTCGGCTCAGAACTAGTCCAGAAATACATTGGTGAAGGAGCACGCCTCGTCAGAGAACTCTTTGACCTTGCAAAAGAGAAGGCACCATCAATAGTATTCATCGATGAGATTGATGCCATTGGTGCATCTCGCACAGAGGCTATGACTTCCGGAGACCGCGAAGTGCAGCGTACCCTCATGCAGCTCCTCGCGGCTATGGATGGTTTTGAACCGAGAGGTGATGTGAAAATCATCGGTGCAACAAACCGGATTGATATTCTGGATGCAGCCCTCCTGCGTCCGGGACGATTCGACAGAATTATCGAAATTCCGCTTCCTGATACTGAAGGCAGATACTCTATCCTGAAAGTTCATACCCGGTGTATGAACCTGTCAGATGACGTTGACCTGATGGAAGTAGCCCGGCTGACTGAAGGAAGAAATGGAGCGGATCTGAATGCAATCTGCATGGAGGCAGGGATGTTTGCTATCAGAAAGGAACACCCGCAAGTCTCTCATGAAGATTTCCTGACTGCTCTGAATAAATTCAGATGTGACTTTGAAAGAGAACACCGGCTGACCACAGCAGGTGTTATGTTTGCCTGATTACAGGTCTTCTACCTCTTCTATTTTTTCAGAATTGTCCGGTTTACCTTCTTCAGGTGAAAAAAGCCGGTAGACTGAATACTCTTCTTCAGAGCAGATTACCTCAAAAACATACCCGCCACACGTCTGATTTTTATCAAGTGTGCATGATTCAGGATATGTTTCATATTTTCCCAAGGATCCGTCACCTTTTACCCAGTACCAGACCTTCCATGGCCAGGGATCTGCAATGGTCTCCCTTACAAGATACCGTGACTTTGCAACCGACGGGGTGCAATCCATAACAGGAGTTATCTCAAAAAGATCATCAGACCCGTACTTGCGTATAACGTACTTCAGATCAGAAGCCAGGGAGAGCCCTGCAGATAGCGAACTGAGCTGGACGACAACACCGACCGGGGTTTCAATGGGACCATAAAATCGAAGAGCATTCCATGCGGTCTCTGATCTCCTCAATTCCTGGTATATTCTGATACCCGGTCTGCTGAAAATCAGCAGATTCATAAAAAAACGAAATTAGCGGTACATCCGCTCTTCAGCATCATGATCTTCACCAGTAACCTTGTTGATAGCATCAAGCAGGTCCTGGTTTGTTACTTCAAATGCACTCTTCCGGACGGCAAACATACCTGATTCCCTGCAGACCGCCTGGATCTGTGCACCGGTGAGCCCTTCCGTAAGAAGTGTGATTTCTGCAAGATTGACATCTGGAGAAAGGGTCATCTTCCGGGTATGGATTTTTATTATCTCCTCTCGGGCAATGATATCTGGTACTGGTATCTCAATGATCCGATCAAAACGGCCTGGACGGAGAAGGGCTGCATCAAGCATATCAACCCGGTTGGTTGCTGCCATGATCCGGACATCGCCCCGGTTATCAAATCCATCCATCTCTGCCAGCAGTTGCATGAGGGTACGCTGAACCTCAGCACTCCCGCTTGTCCCGTCATTGGTCCGGGTGGTTCCGATTGCATCAATCTCATCAATAAATACTATTGATGGAGCTCGGTCACGTGCCAGTGAGAAGAGCTCGCGAACCATCTGGGCTCCTTCACCAATGTATTTATGAACAAGCTCACTCCCGCTCATCCGGATGAAGGTGGCCTTTGCATTATGGGCGACTGCTTTGGCAAGAAGAGTCTTTCCTGTTCCAGGCGGACCATGAAGAAGTATTCCCTTGGGGGGTTCAACGCCTATCCGCTCAAATACTTCAGGCATCGTCAACGGATATTCAACCGCTTCCCTGATCTCTTCTATCTCACCGGTGAGACCTCCAACATACTCAAAGGTCACAGCTGGGGATTCATCAAGTTCCATCACCCTGACCCGGGAGTCATAGGTCTCTTCAAGCACCTTCACCACAGAGAGAGCATTGTTCACGGCGACCTTGCAACCCGGATGAATGTGTGGGCGCAGGTCATCGGCGAGCAGGGTAACATACTCCTGGTTGTTCCCCATCTGACGAAGATAAATCTCACCGCTATCAAAAACATCCACTACCAGCGCAACAAAGAGGGGCATTCGTTTGAGTTGGGAATTTTCCCTTTTCAGAACAGAATTTTCCTTGATTAATTCCTCTGATCTGATAGACAACTCAAGATTCTGGGCCTCCAGCTCCTGGATCCGGATCTGATAGTGAATCTCATTTTCACAGGAGATACGTGCAAGAGGCTGTTCCATAGTACATAATTATCCAGTCGTTCTACTTATACGTGAGTGTGCATGATATTACAGGGACGCGGAATATCGCGTGGTATTGGAAAAGGACCTTTACTCATTGGTCCTGATCCAATCTCATTTCTCTCCGGCGTAGATCCGGAAACGGGCATTGTATTAGAACCCGGCCACCCACTTGAAGGGAAGGACATCACCGGGTCGGTTCTGGCTTTTGAATATGGAAAAGGATCAACAGTCGGGAGCTATATTCTCTATGCCCTCTCGCGCAATGGTCATGCTCCAGCGGCGATCATCAACCTGGAAGCGGAGACCATCATTGTTGTCGGCGCCATAATGGGAAAGATACCCATGATCGACCGGATCGGAACTCCCCTTACCAGCCTGACTGATGGCACGATGGTTGAAGTGGACGGGACAGCGGGAACTTTGACCATCCCGGAGTAAAAAAGTGAATCAGGTCGGATAATCAGGACGTAAAAGAATATTCCCCGACATATTTTTTATCAAGGTAGGGAAATCCCCAATCCGAACAATACCCTTCCAGTGTTTTTATATCGGTAATAACTTTCTTCCCATAATTATCGGCAAGATCCTGGTATCTCCGGTAATTTCCAAGAGACGCTGCATCGGTGCCTGCATTCTTCCAGTATACGGCTTGTTTCAGACTAGATGCATAGGACCCAAGGGATCTGATAAACCCAAGATATTTGTTAAAAATTACTTCCTCTTTTGAAGTCAGACCAGGGAAGACATTCTTTTCAGGGAGTGACCGGTCAAGATCATATTCATCGGTCAGATCTTTGACCATGGTCTCAAGTCCCAGGGCCTTTTCCTGTATGCCAGCTGCATCAAGAGCCCGGTCTGATGCCCTGATTGCCATGTATGCCTTCGTCAGTTCTGGAAATGTGTCTTCAATGAACACTTTCAGTTGAGCGGAGGCCGGGGTATCAGGAGTCATCACCCGTTTCTGTACCGGCTCTCCTGAAGACGGAGGCTGTGCCACTGCTGCAACCGGCTCCTCAGTGGTGGATATCGCAACAGGACCACTATCAGAGAGTGAACCTAAGTCCTGATTTATGCATCCCGATGACAGAATACCCATGGTCAATATAAATACAAAAATGAGAAGAACCTGATTCTTCATATCATCGGATAGGAGAAATGAGTATATATAGTGAACTGGTAGCCGGAAAGTACCATTGTGCTCTCCCTTTTAAATCCTGAGGATGTATTTGCTATAATTATCGGTTTTCTGCCATGTGAAGATTACAGAATAGATGGTATTCATATCCTTTTCGTCTCATACCTTCTTTTGTGGAACTCTTCACAATCATCCTGACCATCATGGGTCTGTGCATGTTTGAGATCATCTGCAGTATTGATAATGCCATTATTAATGCAGAAGTTCTCGGCACCATGCAGCCAAAATACCGGAGATGGTTTCTGCTCTGGGGGATCCTGTTCGCTGTCTTTCTGGTCCGCGGACTGCTTCCTCTCCTTCTTGTCTGGTTCTCAACACCTGAACTGACACCCTGGGAGGCCTTCACTGCGATGTTTAGTGACAACCCTGAGGTAAAGGAGGCTATCGAAACCTCATCCCCCATCCTGCTCATCGGTGGAGGAACATTTCTCATCTTCCTCTTCTTTCACTGGCTCTTTCTTGAGGAGAAAGAGTATGGGCTGCGGGGAGAACGGTACTTCTTCTCCAAGGGTGTGTGGTTTTATGCAGTGGTATCCATCCTGCTCATGGCCATTGTCTGGTTTGCTATTGAGAGAAATGCCATGATGGCATTCGGGGCAGTTGTCGGATCCACGGCCTTTTTCATCGTTCATGGTTTTCGCCAGAATGCAGAGCTGCAGGAACAAAAACTCATGGGCGGTGATATGTCTGACATCAGTAAAATCCTGTACCTCGAAGTTATCGATGCAACATTCTCCATTGACGGAGTACTTGGAGCGTTTGCTTTCACCATGTCAGTCCCACTCATCCTTGTTGGAAATGCCCTTGGTGCCATTGCAGTCAGACAGATTACCGTCGGCAACATTGACAGGATTAAAAAATACCGGTTTTTGAAAAACGGAGCGATGTATTCAATCCTCTGTCTGGGAATTATCATGCTTGTTGACAGTTTCGGATTTCACATCCCTGAATTCGTCTCACCGGTGATTACGTTCTCTGTAGTTGGGTTATTTTACCTGAAATCAGTGCGCGAAGCAGACAGAGTGGCTGGCTCAGCCTGATTTATATCCTCATATTTTTGCAGCTGAATCACCATGTTTTAGTTGTACAAACACCAATAGTATTGGACACATTTTCTCATCACATATTTTTTGGGAGGTTTTTGTCTGTCCAATACATACAATTCTGAGAATATCAAAATTCTACGGGGTCTTGAACCGGTCAGAGAACGGCCGGCGATGTATATCGGATCTACCGATAGCCGTGGTCTTCACCACCTGGTGTATGAGGTGGTGGATAACGCCATCGATGAAGCACTCGCAGGATACTGTACCCATGTCCAGGTAGTCATCCACCAGGATGGAAACGTCAGTGTGGAGGACAACGGGCGTGGTATCCCAATAGACCCGATGAAGGACAATGAAAACAAAAGTGCTCTTGAGACAGTACTTACCGTCCTTCATGCAGGTGGAAAATTTGATAAAAATACCTACCAGGTGTCAGGGGGTCTGCACGGGGTAGGTGTTTCAGTAGTCAATGCACTCTCTGTTGATCTGACTGCCACGGTCTGGAAAAACGGGTTTGTGTACCGGATGCTCTTTTCACGAGGTCAGCCACAGACAGAACTTGAGAAGGAAACAGAGAGCTTTGAGGAGATAAAAGACCGGTATATCAGAAGATATGGAAAACTTCCCGAGGACTGCCCGGCAACAAAGGAAGAATTCCTAGATAAATACCTGTCAAAAGTCACCGGAACAATGATCCGGTTCCAACCGGATACAAAAATCTTTGAAACGGTTACGTATGATTATGATATTCTTGCTCACCGGATGCGGGAACTTGCATTTCTGAACTCCGGCATCACCATCAGCATTACTGACGAGCGGTGCGAAGATCTTGAAGAATGCAGCGAAGTCTTCTCCTATGAGGGCGGGATATCGGAATATGTCAGATATATCAACCACGAGGCCCAGCCGGTCCATGAATCGGTCATCTTTTTTGGCAGAAAAGATGAAGATGCCAAGGTTGAGGTTGACATCGCATTCCAATACGCAACTGCATATTCTGAAAAAGTTTTCACCTACGTAAACAGTGTCAATACCAAGGAAGGCGGGACACATCTTGAAGGTTTTCGATCTGCCCTTACCAAGGCCATTAACAAAATGGGCAAGGAGAACAAGGCAATCAAAGACCAGAACCTCTCACTCAAGGGGGACGATGTCAGAGAAGGCCTGACTGCCATCATCTCGATCAGGATGGCAAATCCCCAGTTTGAAGGTCAGACCAAGATGAAACTTGGGAACAGTGAGGTAAAAGGTATTGTTGACTCACTGGTCTACGCATCACTTTGTGAATACTTCGAAGAGCACCCAAAAGACCTGGCCTCTATTGTAGATAAGGCTGTATTGGCATACCAGGCCAGGGAAGCAGCACGAAAAGCCAAGGAACTTGCCAGAAGAAAGAGCACCCTTGAATCTTCAGGACTTCCCGGGAAATTAGCCGACTGCTCTGAACGTTCTGCAGAAAAGAGTGAGATCTACATCGTAGAGGGAGATTCTGCAGGTGGCAGTGCCAAGCAGGGCCGTGACAGACGGTTCCAGGCAATCCTCCCCCTCCGGGGAAAAATCTTAAATGTAGAGAAAGCAACTGTTCACAAAATCCTGAAAAATCTGGAAATTCAGGCTCTCATCTCCGCAATCGGGACCGGAGTAGGGGAATCTTTTGACATTGAGAAAGCCCGGTACCATCATATCATCATTATGACCGATGCAGATGTTGACGGTGCCCACATTGATACTCTGCTCATGACCTTTTTCTTCCGCTATCTTCAGCCACTTATCGAGGCAGGATATGTTTACCTGGCACAACCGCCCCTGTACCGGATAGCCAAGGGAAAACAGGAAAAATATGCATATTCCGAAGAAGAAATGCGGCAGATTATGCAGGATATGGGAGATAAGGGCGTTGGCGTCCAGCGGTACAAGGGTCTTGGAGAAATGAATGCAAATCAGCTCTGGTCTACAACCATGGATCCGGAGACCAGAGTGCTCAAGCGGGTAATTATTGAAGACGCCGCTTATGCGAATGAGATCTTTGAGAAACTCATGGGTGATGATGTTACCGCCCGTCGTGACTTTATTAAGCGTCATGCAAAGGAGGTGACGAACCTTGACATCTGAAGAAAACCAGCAGCCCCTATTCACACCGAAGGTTAACGAGATCAACATCGAAGAGGAGATGAAATCTTCTTATATCGATTATGCGATGTCGGTGATCATCGGTCGTGCAATTCCTGATGCCAGGGACGGACTCAAACCGGTTCATCGTCGTTCACTCTTTGCAATGTGGGAGATGGGAAATACCCATGATAAAGCCTATAAAAAATCCGCCCGTGTGGTCGGAGAGGTTATGGGTAAGTATCACCCGCACGGTGATTCATCCATCTATGATACCATCGTAAAGATGGCCCAGCCTTTCTCGTACCGGATGATGCTGGTAGACGGTCAGGGTAACTTTGGTTCAGTTGATGGTGATTCTGCTGCGGCAATGCGTTATACCGAAGTCAGGCTGAAAAGAGAGGCTGAAGAGCTCCTTGAAGACCTGGAAAAAGAGACGGTTGATTTTACCCCGAACTTTGATGAATCTTTAGAGGAACCATCCGTTCTTCCAGCAAGACTTCCAAACCTCCTGATTAATGGATCAGATGGTATTGCAGTCGGTATCGCGACGAAAATGCCACCCCATAACCTGGGAGAAGTCTGTGATGCAGTATGCCATTATATTGATCACCCGGATGCATCGGTTTTTGACCTGATGCAGATATTGCCAGGCCCTGATTTTCCAACTGGTGGGATCATTATGGGGACCGAAGGGATCCAGAATGCCTATCTTTCAGGACAGGGAAAACTCACGGTCCGGGGTATTGCAGAGATTGATGAATCAGGCAAACGGGACCAGATTATCATTACTGAAATCCCATTTCAGGTAAATAAGTCTAAACTTATCGAGCATATCGCAGAACTGGTACATGAAAAGAGAATTGACGGGATAGCAGATCTCCGGGATGAATCAGATAAAGACGGGATGCGGATTGTAATTGATCTGCGCAAGGATGCCCGTGGACAGTTGATCCTCAACCATCTTTACAAACATACTGCACTTGAAAGCACGTTTGGTATCATCAATTACGCAATCGTTGACCGGCAGCCGAAGATCCTTGGACTTATCGCTCTCATTGAACAGTTCATCAAGCACCGGATTACTGTTATCACAAGACGGAGTGAATTTGACAAGCGAAAAGCGGAAGAGCGTGTCCATATCCTCCGTGGCCTCCTGCATGCCATCGATAACATTGATGCAGTAATTGCAACCATCAGGGCTGCACAGACTGCTGATGAAGCAAAAGAATCACTTAAAATAAAATTTTCTCTTGACGATGCACAGGCAGGAGCAATTCTCCAGATGCAACTTCGTCGTCTTGCCGCTCTGGAAAAACAGAAACTGGTAGATGAACGTGAGCAACTTGAAGCGGAGATCCGAAGACTTCTTGAACTCTTATCATCTGAAACAAACATTCGGGCAGAAATATCCCGGGAACTGAGAGAAATCAGAGAAAAGTATGCTGACAAGAGAAGGACCCAGATCACCGGCGACCTTCAGGAGATTGTCAGGGAAGACCTCATTCCAAACAAGCAGGTTCTGGTCTGCCTGACACACCAGAATTATGTCAAGCACATGGATGTGGATGCCTACCGGGTTCAGGGACGGGGAGGCAGAGGAGTTATGGGAATTTCCATCAAGGATGGAGATTATGTTGAACAGGCATTTGTTGCCAATACTCATGACCATCTGCTCTGTTTCACCTCAACCGGACGGGCATACTGGCTCAGGGTCTTTGATATTCCGGAAGGTTCCAGGCAGAGTAAGGGGAAAGCAATTGTAAATCTCCTTGATCTTCGAAACGAAGAACGGGTAACGGCAGTTATTCCGGTCCAGCAGTTCTCATCCGAACGGTTCTTCCTCTTCCTGACCGAACGTGGTATGATCATTAAAATCCCACAGGATGAATTTGCACGCCCGAGATCTACCGGAGTGAATGCAATTACCCTGCGTGAGGGTGATAACCTGGTGTATGTCATGGTCAGTGATGGAAGCCAGGAGATCATTATCACGACGAAATATGGTCAGAGTCTTCGGTTCCATGAAGAACAGATACCCCTCCGTCACCGCAATGCTCTCGGTGTAATCGGAATGAGGATGAAAGATGATGATATCGTCACCAGTATGACCGTCATCGAGGATGGAAAACATCTCCTTACCATCACCTCTTCAGGGTATGGAAAACGGACGAACTTTGATGAGTACCGTGGTCATGGCCGTGGAACGATGGGTGTCAGAAACATCAAGCTGAAACGCAATGATGGCATTGTCACGGCATTCTCCGCAGGAGCTGAAGAAGAGATCATTCTGATGAGTGCAGAAGGTATCGTTATCAGAACCAGTGTTGAAAAAATCTCTATTCAGGGGCGTTCAACCCAGGGAGTCAGAATTATGAAACTGACTGCAGGTGACCGGGTTGTCGGTGTTACTTCACTCTCTCCTGAAGAGCAGAAAGAAATCGGTGATGACATACCACAGGCAGAAATAATCGACGAGGGACCGGATGAAAACGGTTCTTCCGATGAATAAAAAAATTAATCTTTTTTCAGATTTGTAGCAGTCCAGATCTGTCCCTCAGAATACCAGGATGCTGTTCCCTGAATTATTCCATCGGATGAAAGAGTCCCTGTATAATACCCGTTATTTCCTTTTCTAAACAGTTGAACATAATTATCCATAACTGACTGAATTTCAATAATGTCTGTTATCCTTCCATCAGACCAGGAAGCTTCAATAATTTTTCCATCTGCACTGACTTTCCAAATACCATCATAATTCCCCATTGGCCCGTATTCCTGAACTGACCATTCAGATAATGGCTTAAACATTTCCTGGTCCTGGGCTGGACTTGCCGTATCAGACCAGATGTAGTAATACTGGATAAAATACCATTCCTGGTACATTGAACAAACAATATTTATCGCAAAATCCCTATCTTTTCCAGTCACATACTCAGTCGGTGCAGTGCTTGTCCAGAACCTATGTGTTTTTTTATCCTGTGCTCCGCTTATACATCCAACAGTGAGTTGTGCTGCATCCATCCCTCTCCCTGTCATACCCAGGTTTCCATAACCCATGGATGTAGGGGTATTTGCCTGTGCTCCAAGAGTGGAATCTACTGCCATACAATCCGAACAGGAATTCTGATCTAACGTAAAACTCATGTTAAAACTTGATTCAGGCTGCACAACAAGCGGTGGAGGAGTCCATGAAAAGGTTGAGGAGATTTTCTGTGAACAGTCCATGGTATCCCATTTCCAGCTGGTTTCACCTGACAACGAGGTATCAGATCCATCAATCCAGTTCGTAGATACGTCGTCCCTGCCTCCGGAATCCCGATATACCGGATCCAAAATCCAGTGACCCTCAGCGAAAACTGGCGGTATTCCTACCATGGTACCCATGAGCAAAAAGAAAAGAAGGGTGTTCCTAAAGATATCATCAGATCGCATGATGGTGAATTTAAAAAAAAAATATTTAAATCTATTTTCCCAATAAATAATATATTAATATTGCAATACAAGTCATACTGAGGATTTTTAATGTTTGAATAAATAAAATACAAGCGATGAAATCCACATCTCATGCCGTTCTAATTCGGAAACATCATTAGAAGGTTTTTCATAGAACTGAGTTCGTCACAATGAATGATATTCATAGTATTGAACAAGGTTAAATATATATAACATCAGACATAAAAGAGGTGTCTCTTTCTGCTTACTCAGCCCCGTTTCTTTTAAATCATCCAATATATCCACGTTTTCTTAAAGAAATATCAGAAGATAACGAGATTCTTGCAGTGTATCACTATGGAAGCTCGGTAACCAGAGGTGATTTCAGAGACATTGATCTCTGTATCATATCATATGATGATGAGCAATCTGCTTTCTTTAACAGATTTCTCCACTATTCAGGATCATATGCAGCGATGGGTCCGATTCCTCTGGATATTATGTTATTCTCTCTTCTCCCCCTCTATATCAAAATACAGGTAATCAGGGAAGGAATACCAGTCTTTGTTCGGGATGACGATTCTCTGTTTGAAAAGATCCTGAGAACGAACAGGGAATGGGATGATTATGAACCATCATACAAAATAATGATTGAACAAAGAAAGTAAAGCATCCGGAATCCTTCCCGCTTACGGACTAATATCAAGAGATTAGACAATTACACTAACCGGTACAGGTTTCGTGGTATCGCAATCTCAAACCTGACCCCTTTCCCTTCCTTACCGGTTTCCGTAACAGAAAGACCGGTTATTGAAAGGATCTCTCGGGACAGAAATAACCCAAAGCCGGTATTCTTCCCAAATCCATGATGGAATATCTTCTTTTTATCTTTTTCCGGAATCCCAACACCATTATCCTCATATATCAAAAGAAGAGCTGAAGGAGTCTCTTCGGTGAAGAACCGGATCTGGGAGACATTCCCACCATGCATCAGGGAGTTCGAGATAAGATTAGAAAATACTTTCTCCAAAAGCGGGTCAGCATATATCTCGACTGAATTGAGATTATCATCCCAGGTAACAAACTCCACCCGTCCATACTCCCGGGCATTTGCAATGGTGGATCCCAGGTTCTGCCACTGAGGCTCTTTGACTCCGACATCCTGGTATTCCTTGGTAAATACAATCTGACTTCTGATAGACTGGGTTGCCTCAACCTGTTTTCCGATAAATGGCTCAAGGTCAGGATCCTTATTCTTCTTTTTGAGAAGATCCAGATATGCCAGCAGAATGGTGATCTGGTTCAGCACATCATGACGGGTGATGGACGAGAGCAGGTTCAATTTACGGTTACTCTGAACAAGAGCATCCTGTGCAATCTTCTGCTTGCTAATATCCATGCACAGGAGCAGAATGGCCGGCTGGTTCTGCCAGACAATCTCTGCCATACCAACTTCAAGCCACCGGAGTTCCCCGGTATTAGTAAAGGCACGAAGAGACACACCGGCATGAATCTGTTCTCCTTCACGGGCACGTTCAAGAAGGGAAGAGAACTCCTCCTGATCGTCAGGATGGATGATATCTGATATAGTAGACTGTATCAGGTTTTCTGAGTTGTACCCGAAAATTTCAGATGACTTTGGATTTGCAAAAATTATCCTGGTCTCACGAAGAACAAAGACCCCTTCACCAGCATTGTTGACGAGGAGCCGGTACTGCTCTTCACGCTGTTTTAGTGCTTCTTCAGACGCTTTCCGGTCTGTGATGTCACGAGCAATCGTCATGACCAGACTCTGAGTCTTGATCCGGATTGGATAGGTCATAACCTCGGCATACAGAATCTTCCCGTCTTTCCTACTGATATGGACCTCATCAGGACCGGTGGGCCGGCCCAGGGCATTTTTAGCAAAGAGAACGGCCGTCTTGGTGATATGCATCGATCCAATCAGACCCATCGTGAAAATATTCCGCCCTCTCAGGTCATCAGGAGAATAACCGGTAAGCTCTGTTGCTGCCCGGTTGGACTCGATAAAGGTCCCTTTGATATCAGTCAGGAGGTAGGCTTCCGGAGCATAGTCAAAGAGGATCTTGAGCCGTTCCTCATTATTTTTTACCTCCTGTTCTGCAGCCTTCCAGTCAGAAATATCTGTGAGGACCACGGTGACTGCCCTGATATCTTCAGATTCATCATCCTTTACCGGAGTAAACCGCCGGATATAATCCTTTGAAAGCCAGTGGAACTCATCCTGGATCTGACGTTTCGTTGAGACCACCCTTTGAAGTGCCTGGTCAAACCGCTGATCCTCACCAGGCGGGAGCATAACCCGCATCCGTTTCTCAAGATATTTATCAGCAATATCCCCGAGCTTGTTCCGGTGATACGAGTTCATGAAAAGGTAACAGCCTTCACGATCAACCATGTAGATGGAATCGCCAGTTGACTCAACAACGCTCCGGTAGTTAGCCTGGGTAACCTGGAGTGTGGAAAGTGTCTTCCTCTGTTCGGTTACATCCTTGAAGGTCCAGACCCGGCCGATAATTGTCCCACCGATACGTTGCGGGAGCGTGTTGCGTTCAAATACCCGGCCGTCGCGAAACTCCAAAACATCAAATGCTTCCCTTTCCGGATGAGTCTTCAGATAATTGATCTTTTCAATAAAAGAGTCACGATCCTCAAGCTGGTCCTCAAGATAGGCTAACAGAACTTCTTCATCCCGTTCCTCAATGACCGACTCAGGAACAAACCACATGTCAAGGAACTTCTGGTTGTAATTAATGATCTTCCCGACCCGGTCAACCACAAAGATACCATCAGACGTGGACTCAAACGTAGCCGTAACCAGTGATGCTCCCCTGGCCACCTCATCTTCAAGCCTGACACGGTCAGTAATGTCTATAGACACAACCGTCACCGCAAGGGTCTGCTGTGATGTCTGGTAACGGACAGGTATGAACTTACGGTTGTAAAACCGGCCCTCTTTCTCATACTCTTCAGAAAAATAATTATTATGCGTGATAACCTGGTTTAAGGAATGGATAAAACGCTGGGTCTCCTCTTCAGAATGAAGATCCTTGTACATCTTTGACTCGTAATTTTCTCCATAAATGCCGAGTCGTTTCTGGTGAGGACTATTGATGAACAGATACCTGAAATGGCGATCGACCATGTAAATGGAGTCATCAGTTGCCTCTACTATGGTCCTGAAATTGGTATCTGCATAATGAAGCGCCTCTTCCCCCTGCTTTTGCTTGATTGTTTGTCTAATAAACGTATTCAGCCGGAGGGTTTCAAGGTCGGTTTCATCATTCTGAAGATAAAAATAATCTATCCCGGCCTTAACTGCCTCTTTGACTACCGCAGGTGCCTGATTTCCGCTAAAAATTGAGACAGGACTATATTGTATATGTTTTTTTACCCGGGTGATAAAATCAAGACCGTTTTCCTTTCCTAAATCAAAATCACCTATGACTACGTCATAATGAGCAGTCTGTAATTTATTGATAGTATCCTTCACATCAGACGCTGCGCTAATGGATGTCTTCGCCCCGTTCTCTGAGAATAACCGGGTTATGAACGAAAACTGCTTTGGATCTCCAATAGTCAGGATTGTGATGACAGCCAGATCAAATCACCTGATGGTAGTATGAACAACATTAGATACTCTGCTAAATGATTAAAACCATCTGCTCTCCATGGGATAGTTAGGTACCTGGGGCAATAGAGGTTATGAAACCGATCTGATAATCCGGCCGAGCAGATCGAGAGCTTTATCCTGATTTTCCCTGACCATGCTGATGATGGAATCATACGTAATTTGAGCATCACATACCCCATTGGCATAATTATCAACGGTGCATATGGCTGCAAATGGAAGTCCCAGTTCGGCTGCCACGGTCAGTTCACTCCCGATTGTCATCCCCACAACATCTGCGTAACTCTTCACCCATGAAATCTCAGCTTTACTCTCCAGCCTGGGTCCGCGAGTCTGAATATAAGTTCCCTTTGGAATGGCATCGGGAGAGAGTTTCATCAGAAGGGTGCGAAGATCACCATCAAATACAGGGTTGACATGATCAATGGAGTGATTCATTATAGTTGGAACAGGGGTCAGACAGATAAAATCATCAGGAATAACCCGTGAACCCGGAGGGATATTCTCTTTTAATGAACCGGTTGAACCAAGAGCAATGATACGGTCTGCGCCGGCTAGTTTGAGCGCTGCAATGTGGGAACGATATGGAATAATGTGTGGAGCACACCGGTTCTGATGTCTGAGAAGAAGGAAAAATCCATCTCCTTTGAATAATTCACTCGTACCATAGGGAGTATGTTGTTCAAATTTTGTAAATTCCGATCCTTTATAATCCAGTAATGAAGTTCCACCAATTATTCCAAGCATATATGAGGCATATCTATTGGCCCTCAGGAATCAAAATTCTTTCAGGATGAGATAATGAAGACAGAAAGAATGAAAAATTTCGCCCAACAGGCACAAATGGATGAATATATATGTGAGAAGTTGCAACCTAATAAGGCGGGCCGGTAGATCAGTGGGAGATCGCTACCTTGGCATGGTAGAGGCCGCGGGTTCAATTCCCGCTCGGTCCATCTTTTTTCATATTTTTCTGCGACAACGAATTGTTTTTTCATTCTTTTGTAAATATTTCCAAAAGAAGCCTGAAGATTCCCAGGATTTCTCTACTCAAAAGAGGTTAGTTCTGATTTGAGGATGCATACCTGCACAGGTCAGCAAGGCCACATCCATCACATGCGGGTTTTCGTGCAGTGCAGACTCTTCGTCCATGCAGGATGAAGAGACCATTAATTTCTGCCCAATATTCTTTTGGAAAAAAACGTACCAAATCCATTTCTATCCGGCCAGGGTCACTCTCATCCGTTAATCCAAGGCGCATGGACACCCTTCTGACATGCGTATCAACAGCAATACCAACCGTTTTGGAAAATGCATGATCAAGAACGATATTTGCAGTCTTTCTTCCGACTCCGGGTAACCGGACCAACTCATCCATCTCATCAGGCACCCGGCCCTCAAATTCTGTCATGATCATCTGTGATGCCGCAATGATATTTTTGGCCTTGGCATGAAAAAACCCGGTCGGGTGGATGATCCTCTCCACATCTTTGATGTCCGCCTGGGAAAGGGCTGCAATATCCGGGTATTGCTCAAATAGTTCCCTGGTGACCATGTTTACGCACCGGTCAGTTGTCTGTGCGGAGAGAATAGTAGCAATCAGAGTCTCATAGGGATTTCTGAAATGCAGAAATTCATCCCTGCTTTTCGAGAGATCGTAGAGGGACCGCAGACGGAAAAGAATACTAACAGAGTTCAAATCAGTCATAAAAGAAGATGGGGTAACGCAGATTCGAACTGCGGTCAAAGCGTCCCAAACGCTCTAGGATGGACCAGGCTACCCTATTACCCCGTGCGGGACATATGTTGATCACGGTACCATTTATACCCTTTCTTTTTATTTTTAGAGTGGAAATGGATTTTTTCCACTTCCGTTAACGAGTGTTCCGACAAATCTGCCTGTTTCAAGGGTTGATTCCAGGAGAGCAGGATCGCGTCCGTCCATCACCAGGAGGGGGATACCGCACCGCTCTACCATCTTCACTGCCACAATATCCATCACAGTATTGACTCCTGCCACCGCCTGTTGACCGATGACCACTTCTAAAAGTTCTGCAGGAGTCATCATATCAAACCGTTTTGCAGAGGGATCTTTACGTGGATCGGCTGAATAAATCCCATCGACTGCCGTCAGGTTGATGAAGAGGTCTGCCCCCACCCGCTCTGCAAGCACCGCAGCCACCGCATCAGTTGTCTGTCCAGGTGTAATGCCACCCATCACAACAATCTTGCCGGTTTCAGCAGCGCAGAGTGCCTCAGTATGACTGGAAACAACACAAGGATATGCAGCCTGCCCGAGTGCACCGACAAGAAGGGTTGCATTAAGCCGTGTTACCATAATTCCGAGTTCATCTGAAAACGCTTCATCAGCCTCAAAGGATCGTGCAAGAGAGATATACTGACGGGCAGTTCCACCCCCGCCAACAACAACAAAAAGACGATGGTTTGCAGAAATTCTGGTCAAAACAGAGATATAGGGTTTGATATTCGGACGATCTATTTCAGGAAGAAGAATAGACCCGCCCAGTGAGAGCACGATAGTAGGCATTCAACCTCATACGTTACCTGATCGAAACCATATAGGTTATTCAGCACTAGTACTTCTTTTATAAACTAACCTCCAGCTTTCTCTCACAAACAGGATAATCATGGAAGCGCGACACTATTCCCGTGATGATGCGGGTATCATGCATTGCAATCTGTGTAATCATCGTTGCAGGATTGCGGATACGAAAACCGGTATTTGCGGTGTCAGGAGATCAATACGTGGCGAACTGATCGCAGAAACCTATGGGCGGGTGTCATCTGAGGCTGTTGATCCCATAGAGAAAAAACCGCTGTATCATTTTCTCCCCGGGACTCTCTCGTATTCTCTGGGAGGAGTCGGATGTAACTTCTCCTGCAGTCATTGCCAGAACTGGCATATCTCACACGCCAGTTTTGACAGCATCCGGCAAAAGACCCTCTCTCCTGAAGAAGGGGTAAAAAGAGCCATTGCATCAGGAGCCTCATCAATATCATGGACATATAATGAACCGACCATCTGGTTTGAGTATACACAGGACATGGCACGGCTTGCTCATCAGCAGGGGCTGAAGACCATCTATGTGACGAACGGATACATGACCGAAGATGCCCTGACTGATCTTGCTCCTGACCTTGATGCATGGCGGGTAGACATCAAGGCCTTTTCCGAAGATTTCTATCATAAAATATGCAGGGCCCGCCTGGAGCCGGTTCTTGACACAGCCATTCGTGCAAAAGAACTAGGACTTCACATCGAGGTCGTCCATCTTATGATACCAGGACTGAACGATTCAATAGAAGAGACCGGAAAACTCGTTTCATGGGTGATTGATAATCTCGGCCCAGATACTCCGGTTCACTTCACCAGGTTTCATCCTGATTTTCAGATGCAGGAGACACCGGCAACCCCGGTCAGAACCCTTGAACGCGCCTTCCAATTGGCCAAAGAAAAAGGGCTCAGGTATCCTTACCTGGGCAATGTTCCCGGACACGAATATGAACAGACATGGTGCCCCCACTGCAATAATCTCCTGATAGGCAGGTCAGGTTATTCAGTCGGGCCGATTCACCTGCAC
>CAYWHV010000004.1:0-24043 GCA_964458045.1 uncultured Methanospirillum sp. | reverse complement strand
CCATCGGAGAACATTACTGGGTGGAGTCCGGAATTCACGAATTTTTCAGACATCTTGGTCCGGAAATGCGAAAGTCGGATGTCCAGATGGTAAAACCCTCTGACCTACTCTCCTCCACGGTTCATGACGAATTTTCAATTCCCCTACCTGTTTCCTGGGCAGATGCTGAGAAAGATGGCACAGCATGGATTGAAAACCGGAAACAGAAGAATGCATTCAGGTCAGTGCAGCGGGCAGATCCATTCTGCACAGATAAACATACCTGGCGATGTCTTCAGATAAGCGATCATTTCTACTATATGTCATGTAAACATGGGTCATGTGGTGAGGTTCATACCTACTTCAGTCATCAACCGGAGCATGAAGCGTTTATTACCTACATGGATGTCCTGGCAGATTTCATAGAACGTTCCATACCAACCATGGATAACAAGGAGTTCCTCTATCCACTCCGGTCCATTCCCATCGATGATGCCTTTTACTTCTCAAGTCCGGTAGGATATACCGGACATGTCGCGTTTGACATGGATCAGTTTGCTGAGATGCTGCAGATTGTGCCATCCGACTCAATTGAATTTCACCATCAGAACGGTGATTTCACCCACTGGTGCCGGAATATCGTGAAGGATGAGCCTTTGGCTCAAGCTATAGAAAAGGCTCAAAACCGGCAGGAACTGATTCTGGCAGCAGATACCCGGAGACATGAGTTATGGACCGCTTTAAGATAACTCAATTGTTTGGAGTGTCCCCGATAGAATAGAAACAAATGATAATGCTTTGATATCTTCGCGCATAAAGACAATCAAATAATCATTATTTTTCATCGGGGTATATGTCACATGGACACTGATTCACGGGTTCTGATATTTTCTTATAAGATATGTGTGATTCTAAGGGAGGGAAATATTAGTATCTGTTTAAAGGTAGATTGGTAATTATGACAGTCACCATTACTGTGAGTGATTCAATATACCAGGAGCTTTCATCACTACGTAGGCGTGGTGATGAAACAGACGAAGAAATTATTCAAGACCTTCTTTACCATATGATTGATGATGAACCTTTGAGTGATGAAACTCTTAAAGCGATAGAAGAAGGACTGGAGGACATCAAGGCTGGCAGGTGCACACCACTTGAAGATCTAATGAAAGAGTTTGGGATTGATGAATAATTCCCGGTTTTATTCAGTAAAATTAACTCCTTCAGCCAAAAGGGATTTTAAGAAAATCCTAAAGAATATCAGAAAGCCCTTTGCATGGAGTTAATCTCTCTTTCAGAAGAACGACACCCCAAAAGGTGGATGCACCGGATAATAGGGCAAAGAAATTTGTATTCTGTCCGTGCTGGTGATTACCGGGCTGTTGTTAGTGTGAAAGATGATGTTATGATTATCCATGTTATTGAAGCAGGACACCGGAGTAGTATATATCGCAAATATAAATCTTGATTTGTCGTTTGTTTTCATTAAAGATGCTGTCTGATTTGTTTTTGGATCCACCAGGGAAAGTCCAGCCATCTTTAGTCCGGTAATAAACTTCTCCTATTCTTATCCCTGATTTCATCTGCATGAGTAAGATAACCTTTCCCAGCCGGAATTAGGTATTCTTACTATCGGTTAATCTCTTCTTGAGAAAGAGCATGGTCGTTTGTTGCGTATCGTCAGAATGACTTTCTCCCCTTTTAAAATTGAATTCTTGAGCGCGGGATGAGTATATTGCTCTATTACATCCTTTTTTTAGCTGTACTGAAGTTTGTTTTCTGTGTAGGGGGTTATACGTGACTTGTTCCACCTGAAAAAGCGATAAGATCCCAGGTATAATCCAGCGTATCGGATATATATTTAATAGAAAGGTCATCCATTCTTTCTATATGCGTAGTTGTCCGCTTTCCTTCTGGATGGCCCTCATAAAAATTTTCAAAGATACCGCTCATCGTTTGTTTATATCTCGTAATACTGACCTGATTCCTGGAGAATTCGCTCCATTCAATCGAAGATATTATGGTGATGTATCTTGACCGGTCCACGATATAAGATAGCACTATTCTGCTGGGAAAACCTGTACAGTGACCGCGTTGGTGGCCTTTCCAATGCCGCGACCTATCTTGCCCAGGCACTTGCTAAAGATCATGAGGTTCATTTCTTCACCAGGGGCGATGAAGACTTTGAGATGAACGGGGTATATTACCACGTATATCGACCGCATGGAAACAACGTGGTTGAGTACTGTGCAGATCTTTCACGAGGTCTTGTTGACCGGTTCTACCAGTTTGATGACCCTGGTTTTGATGTCCTTCACTTCCATGACTGGCATGTCACGCAGGCCCTTCATCTTCTCCAGCATCGGCCGACGGTCTTCTCCTTCCATTCAACCGAGTACGGGAGAAATGGAAACGTCCACGGTGACTGGTGGGAGTATCATGAGATCTGCAGCAAGGAGTGGTATGCAAGCCTCATTGCCCGGCGGTGTATCATGGTATCATGGACACTCCGAAATGAGGTGCTTGAGCTCTATAAGACTGACCCTGGTAAGATCCACGTCATTCCAAATGGTGTGGTAAAAGAGCAGTTTGATGTAAGTATTGATCCGGGCTCCATCAAGGCCCAGTATGGTCTTCATTATACGACACCGCTCATCACCTACATCGGACGGATGGCATACCAGAAGGGACCGGATATTCTCGTCGATGCAATACCCCTCATTCGTGAAAAGCATTGGAATGCTGCATTCATCCTTGCCGGCGGGGGCGGGATGCGTGACTGGCTGATGGAACGGACACAAGGATGGCCGGTTCAGCTTCCCGGGTTCATATCAGATTCAGAGTATGTCAGGCTCTTACATGCCAGTGATATCGTGGTTATACCAAGCCGGAACGAGCCATTTGGTATCATCCTTCTTGAAGCATGGAGTGCAAACCGGCCAGTGGTCGTCAGCAGGGTAGGTGGTCTTGCAGAAAATGTTGAGCATGGGGTGAATGGTCTTGTTGTGGATACAACACCGGAAGGAGTTGCATGGGGAGTGAATTACTACCTTGACAACCAGCATGACCGGATAAAGTTGTCACGAGGCGGTTACAACCAGGTAGACCGGCGGTTCTTCTGGGATTCAATCAAAGATCAGGTCGTGTATGTGTATCGTGAAGCAATGCATTGAACATATCCTGCTGTGTATAGGTAGGGTCACTGACTGGCCATGGAACTGACCTTCATACCTCATACTATCAGATACGGAAAAGAACTTGTATATCCTGCGATAGCATCGTCACGTGAATTTCTTATACCCCAGGGAGATGCCCTCTCCTCATCTTCTTTTGCAGGGAATACCCGGAGACACCACGGCCTTTATGTAAACCATGACCGAATCATTCTCTCTTCTCTTCATGAAACAATTAACGGGATATCACTTCTGCCCGGATGGTGGGGGGATCGATCTCCGGATGAATCAATCAGGCACAATCTTTCGGCTCAGCTCTACCCGGTAACCCAGGAACTGGCTCTTGGATCAGCGCTGGTTACCAGAACCATTGACCTTCAACAGGGACTTTCCATCCGATGGGAGGTGGATGGGACTGCTGAGATGGTAATCCGTCCGCTGATGACTGATCGGAGTATGCATGATCTGATATCAGAAAATCACATAGAGGTCGAGCCCGTTCACGGCGGGTATGACTGGAATGGATACCAGTTCAGATGCACCCTTCCCTTTACAGAAGATTGCCAGCAGTACTTAAATGCCTGGTACCCCCGGGATGCAGAACGAGGATATGACGCCACTGAAGATCTTATCTCCCCTGGTTTTTTTGCCGGAACCGTTACCAATGATGCTATTGAACTGGGAGTATATCCCTCCGGACTGTATATGCTCCGTGATTCACCCCTTGAGACTCCCGGAGATCTGTTGCACCGTGCTTCACAACTTTGTCTTCGGAAAGGAGAGATAATTGCCGGGTATCACTGGTTCACCCAGGGATGGGGACGGGACACCTTCATCAGTATGCCTGGGCTGCTCCTTGCATGGGGACGGTACAGGGAGGCAGAGGATCATTTCAGAACATTCCTTAGACGCCGGAAAGGAGGACTCATTCCGAACCGGTACCCTGATACCTATACTTCTGCAGATGGGACCCTGTGGCTTTTCTGGGCTTTGTTTCACTACCTGCAGACTCATCATGACTCACCCTTCATCGATGAGATAATGCCTGATCTGGAATCACTGATCACATCCTACTCGGAGAGTGAGATTACCAGTATGGACCATGATCTCATTACAGTCAGTTCAGGTTCAACCTGGATGGACACTCCCTATACTCCACGGGAAGGAAAGCCGGTTGAGGTAAACGCTCTCTGGGTACTGGCCCTTGAGGTGTGTGAGTACCTCGAAATTGGAGTTCCGGTTTCATCCAAACAGGTAAGGCGGTCATTTCATTCATTCTGGAGTGAAAGCGCCGGATGCCTGTATGATGTTCTGGATCCTGATGACGGGTCTGTGCGACCAAACCAGCTTATCGCCCTGGCTCTTGGCCTTGTTCCGTTTGATGAAGGGCGGCGGGCACTTGAACTGATTCAATACACCCTTCTTACACCATACGGACTCCGCTCCCTGGCTCCCGGCTCAACCGGTTATCACGGACGCTATGCAGGTGATCCTTCCTATCATAACGGTATGGTCTGGCCCTGGCTCACCGCCTGGTACATCGATGCACTCATCCAGTACGGTGAACATCCCCGGCAGGTATCACGGGTTTTGCATCCCCTCTGGCAGTACTTCCTGACCGATGGGGCCGGGATGCTTCCGGAGATATTTGACGGTGATTTCCCTCATGCTCCCGGAGGAACCGTCTGTCAGGCATGGAGTATTG
Organism: uncultured Methanospirillum sp.; assembly: GCA_964458045.1. GTDB lineage: Archaea > Halobacteriota > Methanomicrobia > Methanomicrobiales > Methanospirillaceae > Methanospirillum. The sequence goes on along the minus strand of CAYWHV010000004.1, from coordinate 19,186 downwards.
CAGAATTAATCAGGGGTCGAAATACTATTCTTTCTTCATTTAAATCATTGAATGTTGAGTAAAGACATTCATTTATATGCGTTTTTCACTTTCACCCTGTTTCCTTTACTCTTATATGGGGGGTACCAAGATCCTGCTATGCCATGTCAGTTCCTCTTCTATCACAGTTCTCAGTCTCAAATGGGACGTTCACCGCTTTTATAGCCCCAGTGGAGGATCTGACCGAAGCGCCCGGTTTATTTTTGAGAAAAGAGCCCGGCCTTATTCTCTACCTGTGTGGGAATTATCCGGTAATCCTTCCAACTCTGACCCGGTATTCAGACCGGTTTGTTGTCAGAAGGGCCCTGACTGCTTTTCAGATTCTCACCATCCTTGATGAAGCGTACCAGTCATTTCTGATCTTTGAACATGATCGGTCACTCTTTGAAGAACGGGCAGACCTGCTTCCTATCATCGGCCATCGGTGCAGGGAATATGCAATGAAAAATTCCGGAGTCCTCCTCCTTGCTCCCTATCCGGATAGATATATACAGGCACTTGAGCCCTTTTTCCACCGGATATTCCTGGTTGAGCATGTGCGGGCAGAAAAAACTACAGAGAAAAAAGGGACGAGATCAAAGCAGTTGTCCCTGGAGGTATGAGATGACCAGATTAGACAATTCATTCCTGTTCGATATTTCCCGGACTAAAAACGGAGTAGATATCTGGGAGAAGAGCGATGGTCAGCTCTCCTGTACCCATCATTCCCTGGAGCCGGGTTTTCTTCTTTCTTTTCCTGATGATCATCAGTTTTACCAGCTTCTTGACGGCCTTGCCGAAGAATATCCGGTTACCCCATGCCGGATTACCACTATTTACGGCGAAGAGGGCGGGTATCATGTAAAGGCGGAAAGAGAAGTTGCGCAGAAGATAGAAGAACAGACTCTATACCAGGCACGCCTGTTTAACGTGGATATCAGACCTGAACAGATATTCTGTGCACAGACGAAAAAGATCGTGGGCGGGTTTCAGGATGCAGATCGGTTCTCTCCTGACCAGAAGGCAGATCTTGATCTGATGGAGATCACCTGTAGTGAAAACCCTCACCGGGATCCCCATCCGGAACAAATTACCATTTCCACCAGTTCGAGGCAATGGGTGCTTGACGGTCCGGAGCGAAATATTGCTGAAGATCTCTTTACGGTAATCCAGGACCAGGACCCTGACATTATCCTCTTTCCTGATTATGATACATGGTCAGGTATTTTTCATACGATTGCCAGGGAGAACCATCTGTTTAATTCGCTCAGCAGGACCGGACGGTTTCACACCGTTGCACCCAGGTCCTACTTCAGTTATGGAAGAATGGAGCATCGCCTTGGGGCGAAGATTCCTGAAGGGCGGATAATTATTGATACCCGGCAGAGTTTCATGTACCGTGAAGGAGATCTCCGGGGGATTTTTCTTGCATCAAGACTTGCCGGACTTTCACCAAATCTTACCTCCCGGCTCACACCGGGAACCCTCATCTCATCATACGAAGTGTACGAGGCTCTTGCCCGTGGGCTTGCAGTTCCTTTCCGGAAAAGTGATGCAGAGGCATGCAGGAGGGTCACGGCTATGAGACTTGATTACCGGGGAGGATATATGCTCCAACCCCCGCCAGGTATTTTTGCCGATGTTACCCAGATTGATTTTACCTCGTTTTATCCATCCATTATTGTCAGGGAAAACCTCTCTCCTGAAACGCTGAATGACCGGAAAAACCCGGGGTTTCTTTCCTCAGTGTTAGAGCCAATCATCACCCTCCGCTACTATACCAAGCAGATGAAAAAGACGGACCCCTCGTATGCAGGAATGGACGGGGTTTTGAAATGGATGCTGGTCACCTGTTTTGGATATACCGGTTATAAGAATGCACGGTTCGGAAGAATCGAGGTTCATGAGGAGATAACGCTTGCTGCAACCCGGATATTAAAAGAATGTGTAAAACTTACCGAGGCCCATGGTGGAGAAGTTCTTCATGCAATTATCGACTGTCTGTTTATCAGGGGCGGTCCAGCAGAAATCATTCAAAAGGAGATAGAACGGATAACCACCTTTCATACGGAAGCTGATATCTTTGACTGGGTTGTATTTCTCCCGCAGTCTGACGGAAGCGGATCATACTGCTCTTATTTTGGAAGGTTGAAAACCGGGAAGATGAAGGTGAAGGGAATTTCAGCAAACCGGAGGACTACTCCGCCATATATTATCAGGATGCAGAATGAGATGCTTGATTATCTGTGCACATACAGGGAGATTGATGATATTGCTGATGCACGGGATACTCTGTTCTCCGTGTATACGCAGTACCTGGATACCATGAATCACGCAGATCTCAGAGATTTTATTATCACCCGGCGTATCGGGAAACAGAATTACAACAAGCAATGTATTGCCCAGGCTGTTGTGGATAAGTATAAGGAGCATCATGTTACCATAGAACCAGGTATGGATGCAGCATTCCTGGTCCGTGACGAGAAACGACTTGTGGTTGATCCTTCCTGGGATGCACAGGGTATTGATACGCAGTATTATAAAAGGCTCCTCGATAAGGCATACGAGGAAGTTGTCTCTATGCTTCCCTGAACCAGGAATCTCCTGTTCTGACGATTTCAGGATCGTTCCAGAACCTGTCTCCTTTTCAATCTCTCAATCGAACATAAACTCTCATACCCTCTCAGGTTCACAAGGGCAAAAAAGAAATTTTAACAGTGATGATACTACTACAATAAGAGCCGAAGATAATTCCCTGCATCTGAAGATAAAAAAATGACTCGCGTTTTATATATCGATGATGAAAAAACCCTCCTTACACTGACCCAGATTTATCTGAAAGAGGAGGCAAATCTTGATGTTGAAGTTGCAGCATCAGCCGAGGAAGGACTTGTACTGCTGAGAAGTGAATCGTTTGATGCGATTATTTCAGATTATGACATGCCTGATATGGACGGGATTGAACTGTTAAAATGTGTTCGAAAAGAAGATCCTTTAATCCCGTTTATTGTGTTCACCGGAAAGGGGCGGGAAGAGATTGTTATTGAAGCTCTGAATTACGGGGCTGATTTTTACCTGCAGAAAGGGGGCGACCCGAAACCGCTTTTTACTGAACTTGCAAACGCTATCCGTCACCTTGTCAGGAGAAGTAAAGCAGAAGATTCCGCAGTGCAGCATCAACAATACTGGAAGAATGTGCAGGAATCTATCAGCATGAAATTGCAGATCATGAAAGAGTCGGCACATGCTTTAACGAAAATGTCTGATACTGTTCCTGAAAGTCAGGAACACATCCAGAAGATCCTTATGCTCACACAGGAAATTCATGAAGAGTTAAATAAGCAGTATAAACCGGAGAAGGAATAACCCATGAGTCCTGAAGGTGTCATGTCATCGATTGAATTCCAGATGAGTCTGCTTCTTTTCGTAGCTCTTGCCGGGTATCTGTTGGCATCGCGTATAAATCAGTCAGCAGTTATCGGGGAGATCCTTGTCGGACTGATTGTGGGACCAAGCATCCTCGGACTGGTGACATACACCGATTTTGTGAGCAGCATTGCACACCTTGGCGCAATAATTCTTCTGTTTGTTATCGGATTTGAATTTAATATTCGTGAAATTTTTAATCTAAAATATGGATTCATCGCAGGTTTTGGAGTCATCATCCCGTGGGTTGGCGGGTATGCCACGGCACTCCTGTTTCATTTTGATATGCAGGGAGCCTTTTTTGTAGGGACTGCTCTTACTGCGACCAGTATTGCAATTACGGCAAATGTTCTCCAGGAGATAAACCAGCTGCAATCAGAGGCTGCAAAAGCAATCATTGGAGCAGCGGTTATTGATGATGTACTGAGCTTACTTGCTCTTGCAATAACTGAGGATTTTGTTTCCGGATCATTCTCTGTGGAAGGGGTTGTATTAGTCTTTATAAAGGCAATCGGGTTCATGGTGATATTCGGCCTTCTCGGAGTATCGGTTATCAGCAAGTTCCTCATGAAACTTGACAAGTCAAAAATTGCCGAGAAGTTTCCTGAATTCGTATTCATTACCGCGATGATGATTGCATTCTTCTATGCAATGGTTGCAGACCTGGTTGGTCTTTCCGGTATCGTCGGAGCATTCCTTGCCGGGGTTTCGATGGAGAGTGTGGGTCTTAGACATAGCAAGGACTTAAAAGAAGGGGCGGAATACCTGCAGATCATATTTGCATCCATTTTCTTTGTCTCCCTTGGTATTTTGGTTGATGTGCATGCACTGACATTGGACGGGATAATCTTCATGTTGGTTCTTACCGTCATTGCCATCCTGACAAAGGTCATCGGGTGTGCCGTTCCTGCCCGTCTTATCGGGATGTGCACCCGGGATTCCCTGATAGTCGGGTTTGGGATGTCACCCCGGGGAGAAGTGGCGATGATAGTTGCCCTTATCGGACTTACTGGTGGTATTATCGGGCAGGATATCTATGCCGGTATAGTCTTTATGAGTCTTTTAACAACAATCAGCACACCGATAGTGTACCGGAACTGGCTATACAGGAAAGGACCTTGTATATATGAAAAAACGGGATAGATTATCCCTCAAGGGGGATAGTGGTTAACTTAACTGTCTCAACTCCTTTTTGAGCCATGAGACGTTCTGCAATCCCTTTTACCTGCTGAGCATCTCCTTTTACTAAAAGAACTTCCACACACCGGGTATGGGTGACATGGGAATGTAAAGATGCCTGAATTAAATCCATAAAGTCATGTTGTATGTCGGTAATTGCTGCGACAAGTCCTCGTTGATGGTGGTCATATACCAGGGTGATGATTCCCTGCCGGGGACCGGAGAGATCTGCCATCCATTTATGATATCTGATATATGAGCGAATGGCATCCCGTATGCCTTCTGACCTGGAAGAATATCCCCTGTTTTTCAGAATCTGATCAAAACTCTGAAGTAAATTAGATGGTAGTGAAACTCCGATCCGGGAAAGATCATGGTCATATAAATCATCCTGTTCCGAATCAGCAAAACTGGGAGACATGATGATTACTATTTATGTAATATGGTATATCTTTTTCTTAACTTGTATGCCAAAAAGATCATGGGTATTTAAGGATAAGACATATCATTTTCTCTCATAATGTTTGAATAATAAATATTCTCCAGTTAGAAAATCTTCAATATATTGAATAAATCGGAAAATCATATAATGAAACCATACATTGTATCCGGTGCTCAAACAGGTGTCAGGATCGGGCCCATAACTTCATTGTTTTACATACCGAAGCACCCATAAAAAACGCGGGAGCTGTTGGTTTTTGACTCGCATGGTCCACGTGTAGGGGCTTATAGAGAGAAGATCAAGGTTAGGAAGCAGGGATTGAATCTCATCTTCTGAAAAATAATGAGTGATTATTCCATTTCCTTTCAAATATGTCCCCTCTTCTACTTTAATTCCTGATTTGTTCCGGAAATCTCTCGTCCCGAAAACGGTTACCTGGAGTTCGCCTTCCGGGACAAGAACACGTGTTATCTCCTGGGCAGCCGTTATGCGATCCTTTTGCAAAAGATGCCCCAATATATGATGTGCATCAATACTATGAATGTGTGAATTTTTAAACGGGAGATATCGCATATCGGCACAGATGAAAAAGACGCCAGCGAGTTCAGACCTTGCTTTGCAGAGGTGGAGTGCCTGTATGGAAAAGTCAAGCCCTATCCGGCATGTTGCGGAAGAGGCTGTGCGGAGATTTTTCCCATTCCCACATCCCAGATCCAGAAATATTCCCGGGTTTGCCTGTGTTGTGGGTTCAAGAGGAGAATTTCCCCAGAGGCTGCCTTTAACCTGGTATTCGGTGTCCCAGGCCAACCGTTGATGATGTAATGTATCAGGGTCCGGGATCTCATGCATTGGTGTTATGAATATCAAATCCCTTGCATGAACATTTTCCGATAATGATGGCGGTTACAATAGCCCCGATTGCGATGACTGCTGATGCAGTTTCAAAGGAGGAGTAGGAGATGATATATCCTCCAATGGCAGGGAGCAGGGTCATACCTGCATAACTACAGGTGGAGTAGAGCCCCATTGCAATTCCCTGGCGTTCCTCGGCTAAAGAGAGGTACCCAATCTGTGAAACCATGATAAGACCTGCAACAGCCCCCATAATGAGAACGATTACCGGTGCAATGAGGAATGAAAAGATCAGGGGAACTATCATAAGGGCTGATATCCTGATGAGAAAGACCGGTTCAATCTTCAGATATGGGGTTGCAAGCGATGCAATTATGGTGGCAAAGTTCATTGCTGCAAGAACGGTGCTTACTTCATGGACCGGATATCCCGAAAGCTCAGGAAACACAGCCTGAACGTACCCGGTTGATCCCAGGAGAATGATAACCGAAATCCAGAGAGGGTACTGTCGCAGTATCTGCGAACCGGTTTCTCTGACTAATACCTGTGCACTGGTTTTATCCTGTGCGCCAAGTCTTGGTATTTTGAGTATGAATACCATGATGCAGACAAGACCTGTGGCCAGGGTACAGACAAGAGTTCCAAGAAGGATATCTCCGGTAAACTGCGCAAGCCAGCCTGCCCCGATAAGTCCGGATAAGAGACCGAAATTTAACGAGGCCATGAAAAGACCAGTATTTTTCAGGGTATCTTTCTGATACCCGATCCAGGATAATGCGGAGGATACAAAAAAACCTGCTCCGATTCCTTCGATAAACCTCCAGATAAGAAGATCTACCGGATCAGTAAGCGTGACGATTAATATGCCAGATATCAGGGTAAGGGTCAGGGATATTCGGATGAGCAAGGGCTGTCCGTACCGGTCACTTGCAACCCCGGCAGGAAGCGTTGTCATCATCGCTCCAAAAAAATATGCTGAGAAGATAAGAGTCTGAAATGAAAGATCATCAGAAAGAGAGGGAAGGACCGGAACAATGGCATTTGATAATGCCATCACAATGAAGACGGCGATAAAAAGGAAAAAGGGTCGGTTCATCTCTATCAGATCAACCGGTATGTTTCTAAATTCATGGGAGAGGTTGTCTGAATATGTAATTTCTTATATATAGAACTTGCAAGGTCGATGGTTTTATTTTCATCACCATGGATTGCAAATATCTTCTCCGGTTTTGGTTGCATGTGAGAGACGAAATTCATGAGTTGCCTGCGGTCAGAGTGACCTGAAAATCCATCAACGGTGATACAGTCAAGGTTGACAACGATTGTTTCCCGGTTTCCAATAGGAATCTCACGCCAACCCTTCTGAATTCTCCGGCCAAGGGTTCCATCTGCCTGGTATCCTACAAAGACAAGACAGTTCCGTTCATCGGCTGCAAGATTTCGCAGGTATTCCATAACCGGACCACCATTTAACATACCGCTGGTGGTGATGATGACACACGGTTCTCCGGTTATGACACGCTCACGTTTCTCTGAAGAATCCACCTGTTCAAAACACTCGGCCAGGAAGGGATTGTGGCCCTCCTTGAAGATGAGATTGCGAAGCTCTGAATTCAGGTATTCCGGATAGGTTGTATGAATTGCAGTCGCTTCCTTGATCATTCCATCAAGATAGACTTTTACCGGCGGGAATTTTCCAAGACGCATACCTTCTTCAATGGCAAGCATGACTTCCTGTGAACGTCCGACTGAAAAAGCCGGGATGATGATCTTTCCGCCCCGCTCCAGAACCTCACATAATACTCCGTATAATCTCTCTTCTGCATCAGCTCGGGAGGGTTGCATATCCTGGGCACCACCATAGGTAGATTCCATAAAGAGAGCCTCAAGTCGTGGAAAATGGTTTACTGCGGCATTGAAAAGACGGCTTTTTCCATAATGAAGGTCACCGGTAAAGGCCACGTTATACAGTCCGTCTCCAACATGGAAATGGGCAATTGCTGATCCCAGGATATGTCCGGCATTGTGGAAGGTCAGTTTGATATCCGGTGCAATATCTGTTACACATCCATAATTAAGCACGATAGAGTGCTTGATATATTCCTTGACTTCATTTGAGGAATATGGGATTGTTTTTCCTTCCTTGTTTACCACATCAAGGTAATCCAGCTGCAGCATGGCAGCGAGGTCTCGTGTTGGCGGGGTTGAGTATACCGGCCCTTCATATCCGTATTTATAGAGGAGCGGGATGTAGGCACAATGGTCCAGATGTGCATGGGTAAGGACCACGGCATCCAGCTGAGAGAGCGGATGAATCTCCGGGACGTAGAGGTATGGCGTTGCTTCAAAACTATCCGGCTTTTCTCCACAGTCGATAAGAACACGACTTTCCGGGGTGGAAAGAAGAAATGCAGCGCGTCCGACTTCACGACAGCATCCAAGGGTCGTTACTCGTATCCATTGATCTTTTGAGATAACATCCCGGTGGATTCTCCGTCCTATTCTCTTTAAAAGTTCTTTTCGTTCCTGGTGGGCGGCTCGTAAATATTGCCGGACCTGTTTTACGGTGCTGCTTTCAATCGGAGGAGTTCTGACAACCTTGGGCGTCCACCCGATCTCGCGGGTAATGTCACGAAGGGTGGCACCGTTTTTCCCGATTACCACACCGGGTTTTTCTGCCTCGATGAGGACTTCTCCGCTGTCTGCTTCAAAGAATATATCTGATATTCCTGCATTCTCACCAACAACACGTCTGATAGCGGATGCAGCACGTTCGGGATCTTCTAAAATGGTGGGACGGACAACGATACGTTTCCTGATATCCCGTGCAAGTATTTTGATAAGATCATCCTGATCAGCAAAGGTCTTGGGGTCATCAGTATAGATAACAAGTTCCGGACCTTCAAATTCGACAGATGATACTTTAATCCCCTTCGGGACTTTCTTTTTGATTTTTTCCTGAATCTCTTTGAGACGTTCCTCAATAAGCATAAAACCGTCCTAAAAAAGTAAATAAAATATTTAAAATAGCCTAATTTGGTGTAAGCACACTAATCTCTTCATCAGATAATTCATGATAGGAATCTTCAGTAATTACAACAACGGCAACTCCTTCTCCGGACCCTGCATCCCGCTTTATTGCGGAACGGAGAGCACGAATGGCAAGTTCGATGGCTGTACGTTCGTCCATACCCATCGTGTACCGGTCTTCAAGGACGCCATAAGCCATGGGAGATCCTGATCCGGTTGCTACAATACCATCTTCCCTTCCGGTACCTCCTACAGCGTCAACTGAGAAGAGTACCGGTCCGGTCTCATCAACCCCTCCAATCAGGAGCTGGACATAGAACGGATACATCCGGTTACCATGAAGAATATTTGAAAGAAGAGTGGACGCAGCCTGGACACTGATACGCTTCCCTCTGCGGATTTCGTAGAGGTTGGCTTCCACTGTCATAAGCCGTGCAAGCTGCTGTGCATCACCAACACCGCCGGCGGTGGTAAGTCCAATCCGAGGTGCGACCTGATAGATCTTCTTTGCAGTCTTGTTGGATATCAGGTATCCCATGGTTGCACGTTTTTCACTTGCGAGCACAACTCCGGTTTCAAAAACAATGCCAACCGTGGTTGTTCCTTTCATTGTATCACTCTGTTCGACCATAATGGACTCCGGAAATAATGAGTAAATGGGGAAAGTATTGCAGAAGCAAAAATGCCTTAGTTACAAATAACCTGCAATAATTTAAAGGTTTTTATTGATATTTTTCATCTAAGAGGACTTTGATAAGTTCTCTGTCGAAGAGAATACTTTTGAGCCGGTTGTCACCGTTCACTATCGGGAGCTGATCCACCCTTGCACGCTTCATTTTCAGGGCACATTCACTAACTTCGGCATTTGGTGGAACCATGACCACATTGGTGATCATGGCTGATTTAACCGGACGATTGGGGAGCTGTACCCGTGAAATGCCATAGCTGATGTGATGAACGTCACGGATGCTTTCCCAGGTCCATTCATCATCATCAGTTCCGGTTGTGGAGAGATCAGAGGTTTCCACTGAATCTTCGATCATGGCACATCTGATAAGATCACGCTCACAGATTATGCCCTGAAGTTTTGATTCACGGTTTAATACCGGGATAGCCTCAAACCCGGAAATTTCCATGATACGCCCGACAAGGGGCAGGGGAGTCTCTTCCCAGAGAGCAAAGGTCGGACTAGTGTATACGTCTTTGATCTCTTCCTCTATCTTCATCCGTGCTATGGCGAGGATAAGATCCGCAACACTGATAAGTCCGACCAGTTTTTTTCCGTCATCTATGACAGGCATCCTGCGGATATTATGAGTTCTCATTATCCTGGCTGCCTCGGTCAGCGTTGCATCAGAGCGGATGGTAAGTGGGTCGGGTGTCATCAGTAACGCAAGCTGATTCTCTTCAGGTTTGTGAAGAAGATCCTTTCTTGTGATGATACCAACCAGTTTACCGCTTTTTAAAACGGGAACTCCGCTAATCCCGGTTCTTTTTAGAATTTTAAGTACATCATCCCGGTTTCCAGGTATTTCAACAGAGACGACATCCGTCGTCATGTAGTCAGATACCAGCGGGACAGGCACTATGATCTCACCACCAACACAGACACTTTGCTGTGTTCAACAACAAAGGAACTTACACTTCCGATCAGGATACGGTCAATGTTACTCTTTCCATGTGATCCCATGATAATAAGATCTGCACCAACCTTTTCAGCGGTTGAAAGGATCGTGTCACCGGCATGTCCCTGCTCAAAGTGTGTTGTGACTTCCGTGTTCTTCTTCTGGGCAATCTCCTTGATTTTATCAAGTGCTGCATTCCCTTCCTGCTCAAGCAGGCTGTACATGATCTCAAGTTTGCTGTCTGCCGGTATATCTGTAAAAAGCCCCGATTCTATAACGTAGACTGCATGAAGTTTTGCTTTCCAGGCCTGTGCCTGTTCGACGGCTGCTTCAAATGCCTTTTCGCTGACAATGGAACCGTCAATAGCAACAAGAATTGTGTTGTACATATACTCCCCTAAAAATTGCTTCCTAACTAATTTGGACTTAACCTAAAAAATTCTTGCGCAAAAATGGCCTAATGGAGCCCTCTTCACAATGGTGGATTTGATATCGCGGGAATGGTGCAAATTCCCCCAGGAACAGTCCATTACAAAGAATGAAGCGTGGTTTCCGGGTAAAATTGCATGAGATATTCCTAAAGGAGGAAATCCGCGGGTTGATGAACAGAGAAGATTCTGAGCCGGCACCCCGTAGGTAGTATGAATAAAAGATATTTCCTGCATCATATCCGGGTGGATAAACATGACATTATCAGTTCCAATCAGGATTTCAACACCGGCATCAAGCATTTCCTGTATAGGGGGGTGATCCCTGCCGGATGTTACCTGGAGGAGAAAATTTGATCGACAACAGAGAACCACAGGTATTCCTTCGTCGGCAATTCTTCGGATCTGGGATCTGGTCACATGAGTACAGTGGACCAGAAAATCCGGGTGAGCCTCCAATGCAGCATCAATATCTTCACTATCTCTCTCACCCGCATGAAAACCGACAATTTTTCCCTGTTTTTTCATCAGGTCTGCTATCTCCCTGGAAAAGGCAACATCCCTGGCACTACTGATCCCTGCTCCGTCAGCAATCTCCTCACCTCCTTCGCGTCCCAGGATAACCGGATGAATCGGGAGTGATGCTGCTGCCTGCCGTAAGGCCAGGACCCCTGGTTTTCCTCCCTCCCGAAAGTCTGCAAATCCGGCTGTTCCGGAATGGATCATCTCGGTCATGGAATCCTTCATGGCAGCAATAAGGTGGTGCCCAGTGGTTTGCGCCAGGATCTGGTGCTTAAGTCCATGAGGGGGCGTTACCAGTTCATTGAGTGATCCGGTGCAGGGCAGATCCATCGCTACTGTATCGGCAAGATGGGTGTGAGCATTAAAAAAAGCCGGGCAGATCCACTGGTTCGGGACAGATGATTCATCTTCGACGGCGGTGATGATGCCGTCCTGAACAACGATGGTTACATCCCGCGCCTCAAGGTTTTCACCCGTAAGAGCAGTCCCTGATACCGAATACTCTTTTATCATGATATATTGCCGGCCTTGTCTTTTATATAATTCAGCGGTCAGATATAGATTATGGCAAAAAAAGCAGGTGGACGATTAATCTCATCTGCTGGTCTCGTCAATTACTATGACAGTGAAGACCGGCGGGCAGTCCACATCAGCCCCTATTCAGTAATGGCTGCAGCGGTTGTATGTGGTATTGCCATTTTCGTCCTGAATATGGTTGCATTCTGATCCTTTACACTTTTTTTAATGCTTTTCTGATGATGTCTTCTTCAGGTCTGAAGTATATGGCGTCATGTCCGGACCAGGCAGGTATGCCACGGAAATGAACGGCAGGCACCCCGTTATTGCTCTCACCCATGATAAGATTTGCAAATCCGGCGATTTCATCTACCACCGCTTCCTCAGTGATCTCAAGGGTCCTGCCAAAGAGATCATTATCTCCACGAAAATCCCTGATGGCTGACATCCTGCTCCAGCCTATTGCATGACCTGTCTGTCCACGCCGAAATGATCTGCCACAGGTATCGGTGACGATGACACCGCAGCATTTTCCGGTGAGGTTTTTAAGCTCCGCACTGATCTCCTCTGCTTCCTTCATGGGATCAGCAGGGAGCGTGATAACAAGGCCGTCCTCAACATTGCTTGCATCCACTCCTGACCTGACTCCGACATGACCGCAGGATACTTCGGTGAGGGTGAAGGGTGTCTCGATAAGAACATCACAGGCCTGGTCAAGGACGACCTGGATAAAACGGGGATCTTCACCGGTCTTTTGTGCAATCTGTGTTGCCCGCTCACCAGGTATGATGTCTTTTAAGTGCCGGGTGTACCCCTTTGCTTTCGAGATAATTGTACTGGCAATACAGATGATGTCTCCATCTTCCAAAGCGCATTTTTCAATTATCAGGCGGGGAAGGTCATCTCCTTTTTGAATCAGGGGAAGTCCTCTGATACCGGTTACTGTTACTGAAGTGTGCAGAATTATCCCTCTCCTTTCAGGTGAAATGTGTAAGAATATACGAGTATTGATCGGAGCTTCATGAATATATTTTTAAAGTTGATATACAGACATGTATAGGTGCCGAGATAGTCTAGTCCGGGAAGGCGGTGGTCTTGAAAACCACTGGTGGCAACACCTCGGGAGTTCAAATCTCCCTTTCGGCGTAAAAATCTATAATCTCATTTTCTTGCTCTAAATGTTTGTAATATCTTTGTTTTGCTTCTGTCTACGTGTTTTGTGAATTTGCAGAAAATTTTCTGTAGACTGAAGTTATTTTCTGCATCGATCCGCCCTAAATAATTCCTTCAATCTTATATTCCTCTGGCAAATGCAGTTTTTTCATTTCATTTTCTGCAACCTTGAAGTCACACCTGTTCATTCATGGAAAGATACAACCGAACGAACTCGGGGTCAGAAGGTGGTACGTGAGTGTGAGTGCTGCAGAAAATGAGAATAAATAATAGAATATATATGTACATGTACAATTTTAAAGAAGATTTATCGAGTTTTTATTTTCTGCATGTGCAGAAAACCTGCAGAAAAAATACATCATGTTTTCTGCAATTGGTGTCAAGGCGGGAGATTAGAATTTTTTTGATCCTTATTCATGAAACTGTGGTTGGACAAGATTGGGTACCCCTGAAAGAAACAGAAGGGATGAATGAAAAATTGGTTTTGGATGTAAACCGTTATTATGTGGTTTTGCTTACAGACCATGCATGTATTACTGGTTTTGCCCCATCTGCAAATAATTCCACAATATAGAGAATCTGATTAACGCGGTCATAGGCAATATCTCCAATCCGGAATCTTCGTTGTTGTCCATCGCCAATCAGGTCTGTTTCAACCCGGTCAGGATTATGGAAGAGATACGGATCAATCTCTAAAACTGCATATGGTTGCGGTTCCCATGAATTCATCTGGTTTGATGCTACTGCAGCGAGATCATCAGGATCATAAAAGAGAATTTGAGCATTAAAAGAAGAACTCCACCAGCCCCGATAATCGTTATGACCTTCACATTCATTCATCTCTGATTCCGGACAGGGAGTTTTGTCATTCTTTCTGCATACACAATATTCATTTGCGTAATCCATTTCAGGGCATGGATATTCTGGTCCTTCTGGATTTATCCATCCATACCAGTATCGTTGTCCGGTTCCCTTTGTTCCAGCAAATATTACCGCTTGCTCTCCATCATTGGTGGTAAGAAATGCTCCCCCCTCCCATTCATCAGGATGTTGGTAATTCTGTAAAGTATCTGTTATATCACTGGTTTCTTCCGAAGTCCGGTATCGAAGCAGTGTAATTTCGGATAAATGGGATGAAGGAACGGCTGGACTACCATCAGCATTTATCCATGGAGTATATGCAAAAAGAGCTGGTCCCATCCCTGCCCATCCCCCGTCCCTGAACCGCCCGGTAGCCAGGTATCTGCCTCCGGTATAGGTATCAGCCCAATCTTTCGGTATTTCAAAAAGATATCCGTTTACCATGTAATGAGATTGATCTCCAATATACCAGCTCCCTTTTGGATTAGGATTTGAAAGGTCCAGGGAAAACCAACTATGAGTCGGAAGGGATTCATCAGAAACCAGGTGCTCCCCCCAGGCAAGATGGATTAACGGGCCGGTCTCATTCCGGTCAAGATATGCGAGTCCCATTCTGATAATTTTGAAAAATTCATCAAAAAATCCACCTGAAACATCAGAGAAGGGCCGAGGTATTCTGCCTGTGGAAGTTTTGAAGGATGATCCGCAATACCTGGAACAGGAATAGAAATTTCAGCAACTTTACCCCCATCTTTTACTTCTTCATTTCGGTCATGGCCGGATATATAGAGTGAACCTGGATACCCGTCATCAGAATTACCTGCATCGCCTTTAGGTGAGTATGTCATTGCATTTCCCCCGTACTCAAAAGTATCAGGCCTTTCTGAATCATCAGGCAGGCGAAATGCCCCGATATATGTAAAATCATCTGGAGTAATAAGGGAGGCCTGTGCACCGTGCTGCACCATGGGAACTACCAGTAAAAGCACCAGAAAAAGCATCGACAAATTTATTCGTGTTTTTATTTGCAGATA
Organism: uncultured Methanospirillum sp.; assembly: GCA_964458045.1. GTDB lineage: Archaea > Halobacteriota > Methanomicrobia > Methanomicrobiales > Methanospirillaceae > Methanospirillum. Next base: position 4,080 of record CAYWHV010000004.1, on the reverse strand, counting down.
TTTGAGTCCCATAAGTCTTCTTTAAGAGAGACTTCTCATTCTGTCGATATAAAAGTGATTGAAAAAAAGGTGGTTTTTGAATGTGAAGCATGTGCTTCACACATGCAGAAAAGGGGCCTTTTTTTCCGCCATGCTTCAACCATGCCATGAGGAAGATACGTAAATTGAAGTTAATTTTTTGGAACGTTACATTGAAACGAAAATAGGGTCTCCGCCAAGTGATCTTTTTCATATGTGTCAATTCCAATGTTCTTTCATCTGTCAAAAATACAATTTATAAGGATATGGCAAGAAAGTTAGCTTCAGTTCAGGTTATATCAGATATCTCTCCAATACCAGATGCAGATGCAATTGAGGTTGCAACTGTTCTCGGATGGCACTGTGTAATCAGGAAAGATGACGGGTTTCATATCGGGGATAAATGTGTTTATTTTGAAATTGACAGTCTGTTAGATAAGGAGAATCCCCGGTTTGCTTCATTTGAGAAGAATAATTACCGGATACGGACCATCAAGCTCAGAGGGCAGGTATCCCAGGGCCTGGTTATGCCCATAGATATCCTTGGGCCGGGTGAATTCGAGATCGGTCAGGATGTTTCAGATATTTTGCATGTTGTGAAGTATGAACCCCCTATCCCTGCATGTATCAGTGGAACAGTCCGAGGACCTTTTCCCTCATATATCCCGAAAACTGATGAGACAAGAGTCCAGATCTTACAGAGTGTTCTGGATCGGTGGGCTGGGACACCGGTAGTAATCACCGAAAAAATTGATGGTTCATCCATGACTGTCTTTTTTACGACTTCATTTGAGGATGAGCCCCATTTTGGTGTTTGTTCGCGAAATCTTGAACTCAAGGAAGAAGAAGAAAATTCACTCTGGAGGGTTGTCAAGCAACATAATCTCGAAAATATACTCAGAGATTACCCCCAGAACCTTGCAATACAGGGAGAAATCATCGGGACCGGACTGAATAAAAACCGATATCAGCTTGACGGGCAGGATATCTACATTTTCAATATTTTCGAGATTGATAATTACCGGTTTTTTACCCATGAAGAGACGAAAGCGTTCTGTGATAAACATCAGCTGAAGATGGTTCCGGAGGTTGGTACGGGTATTCTCAGTGATAATATTGACATGATAGTGGAGATGGCACGGGGCAAAAGTATGCTAAATCCAAAAATTTTTCGTGAGGGGATTGTTATCCGGCCATTAAAAGAGGAGAAGGATCCGGAGATCGGGAGATTATCAATGAAAGCAATCAATCCTGACTATCTGCTCAAATATGAATGATAATCAAAGACCCGAAAAGTTGTCTGGAAAAGAGATGACCCCCTTTAAACCGAGTTCGAGACTCAAAACGGTTAATCCTTTAGTATAATATTAATATTATTGATGCTCCATAAGGTCTTACGGCAGGTAAGCCTGATATGATTACCGGAGGGACCTGAGAATATTAAAAATAGGATAAAAGTAATTTTTTTAATTCTTTTTTTTATACAATCTCCTCGGAGTGGCCCATAATTAATTCAGGATAGATTGAAGATGGAAATGGTGAACCAAAAATCGAGCGGAATCGATGACTGATTTTCATCAAAAATTCAGAAAGAATACTGCGAAGAAATAAATTTTTAAGTAATTGAACTGGCAGGGTGTAATTTCGAAAACCTGTATGTCCCTTTCGGTATCCTGATTTCAAATCGTACACCTTTACCAGACTCTCCAATTTCTCGGATGGAAATATCGGTGATATCAAGAATTTCACGAGCAAAAAATAATCCATATCCTTTCTCTTTTCTATACTCCGATGAAAAAATACTCTCTTTCATCTCATAAGGTATTCCAATCCCGTTATCAGAATAATATAAGAATAAAACCCCGTCCGGGTCAATGTGATAATCTAATGTGATCTGTGTTCCGGTTTGACTGTGTTTAAAGGTATTATCGACAAGAATATGGAAGACCTTTTCAATGAGTGAGTCTGAAAATACCTCCAAATCATCGGTTTTTATCACATGGGTCATCTTTAATGTATCCATATGAGAATATGCCATAATAAATGCATATTTAATATTTTGCCATTTGGCCGATTTAATTCCAAGATCCTGGTAGGTCTGTGCAAATTTCAATGAATTTGTTATACTATTTAATATGCCCTCCTCTTTTTCAATGAATACCTCTATAGATGAATTTTGATCATCTGTCCTGAATTTTTTCATGAGGGCATGATAATTGGATATGGCAATAACCTGATTGAATACTTCATTGAAAATGATAGTATTGAGGAGGTTTAGTTTTTTACTGGCTTGGTCTAATGCTTTCTGAAATCGTTTCCGCTCACGTATATCCCGTATGAATACGAGATCAGTAGGTTGCCCTTCATATTGAATGACCACAGCGTTGATTTCGACATCAATAGCATCACCGTTCCTGTTTAAATAAACGGTTTCATACACCGAGTCTGTTTGTTGACCTTCCATTCTCTTTTTATAAAGAGATTCCACTTTTCTCTGTTCGCGGGGGTGGATATAATGAATGAATGGTTGTCCGATGAGTTCGTCAATATTTTGACCAATTATTTCAACTGCTTTTGGATTCAGGTATTTGAAAACACCTCCCTGTATCAAAATTATTCCATCATTAGCCCATGTGACTACATTTCGATATTTCTCTTCACTTTCCCGAAGTTTCTCCTCACTTTTTACCAGTTTATCATATTGTATTCGCAGTTCCTCATCGGATTTCGTAATTTTCTCGTTTGATATTTTCAGTTCAGACTGATAACGAGACATATTCAACATGATAAATAACCCGGTTGTAAAGATATCCATGAGGATGATGTACAAGTAAAAAATGAGTAAAAAGATATTCGGATCAAAAAGTGATTTTGACCCAGGAGAAAAAATCCAGTCAATTGCATGAATGCCGTATACCACTGATAAACCGAGTAAGAGAGCGACAAAACAGAGGCGTAACAGGCGATTCTCATTATTCTTCTTTTTTATGAGAGGTATACACCCAATGATACCACAAATTGATATCATTACTGAAATGAACAAAGTGCGGGCTATTATCACATTATCGATATAGGTAAAGTAAAAGAGAAAAATGAATGAACAAATCACCAAGAAACTATTTAATCGTCTATCAAAAGCCTTATTCTCAAAAAATTTCCAGATACTATCATTACGAAGTATATAAGCGAAAATAAGAGTGGTATTTGCAATAACAATCGAAACTAAATCGGGTAAAATTCCCCGGAAAAGGAATAGTGAATACGTGCCAACAAAAACAGGAAGACTGACCATCCAACTGATATATCCAAAATATGTCTTATGAGATTTCCAAAAAATAAATAATATCAGTGCGAGTGCAAGATCGATTAAGACGACATTGAGGTATAAGGTAATGATGTCAGGAACCCACACAGATATTCCTCATATGAATAAATTATCATTTGAATAATGGCGATTGGACCATTTTTCTTAGATATTATTTAACATTACAATTGTAAACTTAACTATGTTGCGAAATTAGATTGAGGAATAAAATTACCTAATTTCAATTAGTAAAGGTTTTTTTATGTTTCTATTTTTTAGGATGATTAATTATGAACTAAATAGAATTCTAACTACTTTGATTAGTTTTACGTAATCTTAAGCCAGGGAAGGGTTTTATATATGGGGCATAAGCTAAAAATGAGAGGTATCAATATAATGATTATGAATATATTATTTTGGAGATTCTTGAGGAGTGATAGGTATTGGTTGAAGAAACGCTAACTTTCTTAAAACTTGCAGAAGTAGTCCTAGAAAAATGTAAACGGCCTCTATCTGTTTATGAAATATGGGAAGAATCAAAGAAACAGGGCATTTCAGATCATGTTAGGACCAGTGGGAAAACTCCCTGGCATTCTATCGGAGCTCAGATATATGTTGAAATCCGAGACAATCCAGACACTCCTTTTTACCAACAAAGTAAGCGTCCGGCAAAATTTTATTTAAAAACCTTAAAAGAGGAGAAAATAATTGAGCCTCATAAAGAAAAAGAAAATAATAATAAATTTCATGAACGTGAT
>CAYWHV010000003.1:0-25992 GCA_964458045.1 uncultured Methanospirillum sp. | reverse complement strand
CGTCATACCATATCCATCGGATCAGTTTTCATGAGTTCCCGAAGGATCGTTGTTGCATACTGACCGGGAGGCAGGGAGAACCTGACAAGAAGGTCTCCGTCTATTATCTCATGTGTCAGTTCTGTTTTCATCAGCATAGGACGAAATGATCCGGCAAATGTTGTCTCAAGAACTGATGACATCTTCTCAAACATCTGATTTGTTATGCCCTGCTCTTTAAGGACTGTTTGAATATTTCCGTCATCAGGTCCGGTTTCAGGAACAAGAGACCCACCGGGGAGGAGGAGTGCCAGGGCACATTTGTTTCTTTTCACCTGAACCTTTGCAGCATGGACTGTTGCCTGTGTGGTTTTGTCAGTCCTTCCATCCGGCCAGATGAGCCGGTCTCCAACTTCCGGTTCGAATAAAGAACGTCCATCCTGGATTCGCATGCTTAACGTGGTATTAAAAATCCATGACTGGACAGCACTTACATACATGGAACGGAGTGTTCTGGGGAGTTGCTGAATGGCACCAAGATAATCCCCAGGATTACTGACCAGGTAATGCAGAACCGAACGCTCAAGTGATAACCGGGGAGGCAGGAGATGAAGACATTGTGCAGCATCTTCGGTATCGAGATAACAGGCTCTTCCCTCCTGTTCATGGTCCTCCATGTGTGAGCCTGGTTTTCCTATCATAACCCTGACTGCCTCCTGGTAATCCCCTTTCAGTATCTCAAATCCGATAAGGTGGGTGACTGGTCGTGAGACACCAAACCGCTGGTATCCGACATAATTGGGAATGCCTTCCTGGATGGATCTCTGAAAATCATCCAGAGATGCATACAGGGACGTATCAGATAAATTCCTGATACGAATGGCAAAGGTGTTTCCTTGGAGATCTCCAAGTTTTATCTGGTGTTGGGATGTACCAAGAGCGGTCAGAGTAATATCCGGTATCGAAAGGCGTGAGATGTCCTCTGCCCTGATTTTATAAAGTGAGATAGACTGGGTGGTAACAGCCCGCTTATCTTTCGTCCCTGCAAATCCTATTCGTTGATGACTGATACCAAGCCCGGATGCTATTGCTTTTATTGCCCGGTGCTGGTCCCAGTTTTTCCGGGTCAGGGAACAGATGAGATACGGGCCGTCTGTGTAGGTATGCTCCGCATTTTCATGAACTTCAAAATCCTCAGGCTGGGCTCTGAGAACCCCGCCGGTACCGGGAGATTCGGTCCGGTAGTACAACAGACCGAGTTCCTTATCAATATCCCAGGGACTTTGCATCATAATAGTGAAAGAGAACCAGTAATTTTATCAAGATCTTCGCTTTTTGCCGGTCCAAGACCAAGAGCAGTTATCGTGCCGGGTGGAATCTCGGTCATACCCGCATCCTGAATGAGAACCGCTGCAATCCCTGCAGAATCAGCGAGGATTTTCAGTTCAAATAACGTCTTCTGATCTGATGCTTTCAGAACCACCTTTTTTTGTCCTTCATTCATCCATGCTTTTTTGAGCGTGGGCGAACTTCTTTCATATGCACCTATTGCAGCATGTCCTGCCTGGGCACATTTTTTCCCACAACTCATCTTGACATCATTGCGAATGATGATACATTGTTTATATTTGAATTCAGGTTCTGTTGCCATCTGCCTTTAGTCGTTGGAGCGTTGAGTACAAAGGTCTGTTCTCCGGTGAGTTGATTGCCGGTTATGAAGAGTACTATACCAGATCATGAGCCGGAAGTTCGATGTTGCTGTTGTGGGCGGAGGGCCGGTGGGATCCACGGCTGCCCGAATCTGTGCAAAATCCGGTCTTAAAACACTGCTTATAGAGGAACAGGCACATTTCGGATATCCGGTACAATGTGCAGGCCTGCTCTCCAATAGTGCCTTTTCTGAGTGCGAAGTCTCCCGGTCATCCGTCCTCAATACCGTTTCCGGTGCAGATGTGCACGCGGGAGATGCCACTTGCTCATTTGATGCCGGCAGAACAATGGCATATGTAGTTGACCGGGGAGCACTGGATCATGAGATGGGCAAAGTTGCAGCTGATGCCGGTGCAGAAGTAAAACTAAAGACGATAGCATCAGGTATTTCGCGCACACCCGGAATTCTTCATATGAAGGGTGTATACGGACCAGAGGATGTAGAGTATTCAATGCTCATCGCTGCAGATGGGCCACGGAGTTCAATCAGCCGGATGGTTGGGATACCCCGTGCCCCGGTGTATCTTTCAGGTCTGCAATGTGATGTGCACCACTCTCTCCCCCTCGAACATGTGCAGATTTATCCAAATGCATCTCCGGAATTTTTCGGATGGATGATTCCCTTACATCCCGAACGGACACGAATAGGGCTCTGCGGTATTCATCACGTGAAGGAGCGGTTTACTGAATTTATAAGACCCTTTAAAAACCAGGCTACTCACCTGGTCAGCGGAACAATACCTCTTGGGACACTTACCAGATCGTATGATGACCGGATACTGATTGCCGGAGATGCAGCAGCCATGGCAAAACCCACATCCGGAGGCGGGGTGTATACGGGTATCCGGGCTGCCCGCCATGCTGCAGAGGTTGCGATTCGGTGCATTGAAACAGATGACTTCAGCCAGAAAGCCATGGCATCATATGAACAAGCCTGGATGGCAGATTTTGGTCAGGAGATTTTAAGGGGGTTTCAGTTCTTTCAAATACGGCAACAGATTTCAGAAAAAGATATGGAATCTCTCATACGTATTTTGTCACATCCGGATTTGCAGAAAGTGATTACTAAAAAGGGAGATATGGATCGTCCTTCAGCACTTATCAAAGCCCTTCTCACTCACCCCCGGATGATTCCGGCATATTATCTGATGGGAAAAGCCTTCGCCAGATCAAAAATATGAATCTGCAACCTTCATACCTTTGTTTCTCAATACTAAAGATATGGCAACCAATCCACCCTCCAGCAGATTTGGACGAGGGTTCATTGTAAATATTGCACACCTGAAAGTGAAATTTTCTCTGCCATCAGAACAAGCATGGTATGGTGCCCAGGATTATCTCACTGAGCTGAAACTTCCTACACAATTCAAAGGAACTGAAGTTGAGCAACTGACAGATATGCTCCGTCAAAAAGTTGTCTGGCATCAGCCAGGTGGGCCGGTTGACAAAGAAATGTATAATGATGTGAAAAGAATCCTAAACCGCCTTGTTGTGGCGATTGATAAGGAACTGGGTATTTCGGATGCAGATATCGGCCAATACCACGCCTGAATTAGAATCCAATTAAACTTCTGACGGTGCTGATAACGCCACCTAGGGTATCTCCATTTTTAAACTGAACATTTGCCAGGGCATCGTAGAGTTCAGATTTTTCGCTGCCCGTCTCCAATCCTTTTAACAGGGCAGCAATTGCATCCTCTCTCTGGCCATAAAATGAATATACAAGCCCCTTATAGAGATGCCCACGGGCATACCCGGGTTCCAGCTCCAGCGCCTTATTGATATACTTCATTGCTTCCAGGTAATCACCGAGTAACCCGGTAGTATATCCATAGGAAGCGAGCACTTCCGGATCATTTGGAAGAAGGTCAAGAGCCCGTTTATAGGCATCCTGGGCACTTTCCATCCGTTTGATCTTAATGGCGGTATCTCCTTTCTTCTTCCAGCCTTCGCCATAATCAGGAGTGATGGCCAGAATCTGATCATAGAGATCAATGGTATCCTGATATCGCTTAATTTTATACTTGATAACCGTGGTACGTTCCCATATACCGGTAAAGCGGACATTGCTTGCAATAGCAACGTAATATGAGTCCATAGGCTGCATATCTTTTGTGATACGGGTATTTTTAGATCCCTGGTAATACCAGAGATCGTTTTTTGCAAGGGCATTAAACCCACCATCAAATGAGTAAAAAGCCTCTTTCCAATTACGGTTATGGTATTGTGCCTCACCGGATACAAACCAGGCAGGAACACAGGTAAGGTCCATGTTTCTCGCGGTCTTGGCTACTCCAAGGGCACCGTTATAATCCCCTTTCTGAAGGTATGAATACCCTTTATTCGCATAGAACTCCGGTTCATCCGGTTTTAATGCGATAGCCCGGTCAAATGCTGATTGGGCTTTATCATATTCATCCATGTTAAAATAGGTGACACCCATATTATTCCAGGCCGCAGCATAATCAGATTTCAGATTAGTTGCTTTTTGAAATGCCTGAATTGCTTCTGCTAATTTACCGGTCCGCGAGAGTGCCACGCCCTGAACATTATACTGGATCGGATCATCCGGATTTAATGTAACCACGTTCTGAAATGCTTCTACAGCCTTATCCGGTTGATTGAGATATCCCCAGGAACTTCCGATGATATGCCAGGCAAAACTACAGGAAGGATCTACCTTCAGACATTGTTCTGACGCATTAATGGCATCCGGATATTTCTCTTCATTGTAAAATATGAGTGCACGAAACTGGAGTGCAGTAAGATTCTGCGGATCATGGGTGAGAACATAATCGTTCTCGCTCAGGAGATCGTCTAATGATATGGTATCAACAGTCTGATTTTCTTCTTCTCCGCTCACACAGGCGGAAATGAGTACGATGATGAACAGAACTGGGAGGATTTTTTTCATATTCGTTCCTCCCGCCATATATCCTGGGGGGGTTATGCTATATAGGAAGCCTATCTTAAAAAAGAATATGATATGATCTGAAACTATGGTTTTTTGCCCATACAGGAATTAATATCTTTTCCAAGGCAGCCGATTGCATCAGATCTGCATCTCTGACAGTGAGACATCTGCCTGACATAGGGTTTGCATTTCTCCTGCATAGCCAGTTTTTCCTCCATGGTCGGAGGAGTAATATGGGCAAATTTTGCCTGAGCGATGAGGGGTATAATATTATGAATAAAAACGCCCATTTCACTTATCTTTTTGGCAATATCCGGAATGTGATGATCATTAATGCCCGGTATATACACCGTATTTACCTTGATGAGCATCTTTTTGGCGACTGCCAACTTTATCCCCTCCAGTTGACGTGAAACCAGAATTTCTCCCATCTCATGACTGGAATAATAACGTCGTCCCTTAAAATCGATATACTGGTATACTTTTGCTGCAATATCAGGATCAATTGCATTCATGGTGACGGTAATATTGGTGACCCCGTATTTTTCCAGGAGATCAATCTTATCAGGAAGGAGAAGGCCGTTCGTGCTTACACAAAGTATGAGATGTGGAAATTCTTCATGAACTAAGCGGAACGTCTCAAAGGTCTCTTCATTATCGAGTGGATCACCAGGGCCTGCAATTCCTACGACTTTTATGAAATGATATTGATCAATAATTTCGCGAACTTTTAGAAGGGCCTGCTGCGGATTTAAGACTTCACTGGTAACCCCCGGGCGGCTTTCGTTGACACAATCAAATTTGCGAACACAGTAATTGCATTGGATATTGCATTTTGGTGCGACCGGAAGATGGGCTCTCCCAAAGGTATGGCTGGCCTTCTCACTATAGCAGGGGTGTTCCTGGATCTTACGAATCTGGTCAGGATCCCATTTCACCATCTGGCCATCTATTTCAGTCTCCCGGTACGAATCTTCAGCCATGAATTACACATTATCTTTTTATCTATTAATATCGGTCGATGCTGGTTCGGAAAAATCTGAACAAAGATCTTTATGCAGCTGACATAAACTTCCCTGCGAACCGGTATTCACCCGGTGTTGTTTTTTCCATCCAGATAGAATATGCATGATAAGTTCCTCCCTGGACATCTCCATTTCATGAGCCACTTCATCAATTGAAGTGCACACATCTGGCTGAACCGAAATTATCACGGATTCATTTTTCACAGGTATGGTATCTTCTTTAAAATTTTTGGGGAAAAGCCTGTTTTTTACATGAAGTAATGACAATTCACAGAACGGAATAAAGAAGTAACATGCAGAACTCCATGAAGGATCAATGAAGGATATGATGATGGCGAGTATGGAAACAAATGGGACAATCAGACTTTTCATGAGAATGTAACGATACAGGTCATCCGGAATTGGAATTGCAAGATCTGATGAATGTATGTACACCCATTGATACAGAAATATCAGACTGAGCAGTAACATATTCGCGTGAAATAACAGGACTGCAGGACCTTCGGTATGGTTATCTCCAGCTAACGAAGAAGTGAAGGGGAGAAGACAGGCAACAAATAATAAAATAAAGGTAATCCTGATGAGCACCGGGTCAAGTTTTTTTACCAGGGTAAAAATCCGATGATGTGCATCCCAGAATGCTGCAAGAATAAAAAATGCAAGGGCGAAATGGATGATCTGTGGAAGCATCTTGATGCATATCTCTATTGGTGAGAGATCTTCCGGCTTTCCGGGAAGAGCGAGCCCGAGGACCAGGATAGTCATGATGATAGCAAAAACCGCATCAAAAAATGCTTCCAACCGGTGAGGTGTCAGTTCTGTAAAAGGAGATGAGGTTATCTGACTGGAGGTATGATTGGTCATACTAGATCTGATAATGTGACTCAATGAATATATATGATAACAGAAAAGGACTACATATGGCACAGGAAGTACTCACCGATATATCTGATTCTGATTGGGAACCAATGGTTGAACGGAATGAAAAACCTGTTTTTGTTATGTTTTACAGTCCCTCCTGTACTCATTGCATTCGGATCATGCCATCGGTAGAAGAGCTGGCCAGGGATTTTGGAACCGAAGTAGCTTTTGTAAAAATTAACCTTCTCAGGTATGACTACATTGGGGAGCGGTACGGAGTCATGGCAACACCTACCTTTTTCTACTTCTGTGGAGGAAAACCGGTACAGACTCGTGTCGGTGCAGTATTTCCTGCAATGCTTAAAAATATGGTTGAAGAGATGGTCACCCACGGGGATGAGTGCCGGCTTGCTTCATCAGACTGGAAATATGAGATTACCGGATACGGGTAATCTACTCATTCTTTTGTTCTTCGCCAGGAATATCCTGGACAAGTTCATGAGCACTGATCACTTCTTCCACAATTTCTGCAGTCCGTGCAAGATAGACCAGTTCAAGAATGCCATTGCGAAATGTCCTGATACATGAGGACTCAACTACCGGGGGTAAAGGAGCAGAACCCCGATACCTGGTTTTTCCATCAAAACCAATGATATGAAGGGTATTTTCTGCAATGGCTACATTTATGTGTTCGTCGAATAGTCCTCTCATTTCGCAGGTTGCAATGACGCGGTCATCCCATTCAACAACCTCGATTGGCGGATGTTCAATATCATGACCTGGTCCGGACCCGCCAGGAAACGGAAATCCAGGGGGAAGGTTTCCGGCCATGATTATATTGACGCCAATCATCCCAGGTCTTAACTGCCCGCTTCCAAATGCCTGGGAGAGTATCTTTCGTAATATATCTTCCATATTTTTGAAATCTTCAGGTGGGGTGTCATTCATATGTAAAATTCTCCCTTTAAGATAGGGTTTTATTTCATATCAAGTTCCTCAGCAAGGTTTTTCATGAGGATGAAAATTTTTAGCCCTGCTTTCGTTTACCGCCTTATCAAAAAGGCAAACCATTCCATTAGTTTTTCTTTGATTCTATCGATATTGCACTATCATAACGGCCACTTCCGGAATCATTACTGGTTCTGACTATACGGGATCTCCCCTGCCTGTTGTGGATATTGTTCCCGGATGGATGAGTAAGGTTATCCCTGGTCCCAGGCACAACCAGGAACCACAATCAGAACTTCGCGCATCAGGGGGTCATTATGGTTGTGGGTAAACCAAAATTACTCCTGGTGGATTTTTATGAAGTGAATAAGGTTGTCCGTGATCGTCCCTTCTATGAGAGTCGTTGGAATTAGAAAGAAAACAGAAATACTATTTTCCTGCTTCTCCGTTCTTCTTTTGGAGGCACTCATTTAAAAGAGTCTCAACCCTGCCTGTCAACTCATCAATCCGTGTGAAATCCTTCGCTTCCCAAAATGTCATATCCCGAAGTTCAGATGCGGTTTTAATCAGTTCTGATGTCAATTCGGTTACAAGCGCTGCCCGTTCAACTTGTTTTAATGTGTATGCTGAACGGTGGAGTATCTGTTGTTTTGTTCGTGGGTAGAGGAGAGCCCAGGCCCCGGATTCAAAAATTTCAAGATTCTTGTTGTCAAGAGTCCCCTGCATATGAGTTAATATTTCCTTGAGGTAATCGGTGGTGATCCGGGGCACATCTTCAGGTTTTTTTGTCTTCGTGAATACATCATCAAGAAGAGTCATCTTGACTTCCCTGACAAAGGCATTGATATCAGCTCCAACAAAATAGTGCATCTCCTGGGCGATACCATCGTAATCAATATTTTCATCGAGGAGAGAGCCGAGATCTTTTAAATAAATCTCCAGAATTGCCCTTCTTCCCTTCATGTCCGGAGGCTTGATGTAGATGTGTTTTTCAAGTCTGCCCGGACGGAGCAGAGCAGGATCAAGAAGGTCAGGCCGGTTCGTAGCGGCCATAATGACCACCCCGGAGAGTTCTTCAACCCCGTCCATCTCGGTAAGGATCTGAGATAACACGCTCTCTCCGACCCGTGAGTTTGTGTGTTGCTGGCCGCGTTGCTGGACAAGGGCATCTATCTCATCAAAAAAGATAATGGATGGCGCTGATTGCCGGGCCTTTCGAAATGCTTCCCGCACCTGTTTCTCCGATTCACCAACCCATTTGGAGAGAAGTTCCGGGCCTTTCACGGAGATAAAATTCATCCGCGATTTAGCGGCAACCGCCTTGGCAATAAGCGTTTTGCCAGTGCCTGGAGGACCGAAGAGAAGAATTCCTTTAGGTGGTTTTATCTTCAGTTTCTCAAATGCTTCCCTTCGGTGGACCGGCCATTCAATTATCTTTTCAATGGCATGCTTTTCAGCATCAAGCCCCTCAACCATATCCCAGGGAACTTCAGGAATTTCGACATACAACTCTCGCATTGCGGATGGCTCAATTCCTTTTCTTGATTCCTGGAAGTCATGATTAGTGATCATCAATGAGTCGATAATTTCCGCAGGGACTTCCTCATCCTCTTTCATCCGGCTCATGATGCCACGTAATGCATGCATTGCGGCTTCCTTACAATGGAGTGCAATATCTGCCCCGACAAACCCATAACTGGTTTCTGCGTAGTACTCAAGGTCTACATCATCGGCAAGAGGCATGGTCCGGGTGTGAACATGATAGATTTCTAGCCTTCCTATCCGGTCTGGAATTCCTATCTCAATCTCCCGGTCAAAGCGCCCGCCCCGACGGAGAGCAGGATCAATTGAGTCGGGCATATTGGTTGCGGCAATGACGACCACCTGCCCACGAGAGGCAAGACCGTCCATCATGGTCAGAATCTGGGCAGTCACTCGTCGCTCTACTTCCCCGGTGGTATCCTGACGCTTGGTGGCAATGGAGTCTATTTCATCGATAAAAATGATAGATGGCGCTTTCTGTCTGGCTTCTTCAAATATCTCCCGGATCTTCTTTTCAGAATCACCGTAATACCTGCTCATCACTTCAGGTCCGGATAATGGGACGAAATGCGCATCCACTTCACTTGCTACCGCCCGGGCGAGGAGTGTTTTTCCGGTTCCGGGAGGTCCGTATAATAACACCCCTTTTGGTGAGTCAATTCCCAGGCGCTCAAATATTCGTGGATAGCGGAGGGGTATCTCCACCATCTCCCTGATGAGGCTTATTTCTCTTGAAAGCCCGCCGATATCCTCATAGTGGATTGATAGTTCCTCGCTCTTCTTCTCCTCTGTCCGGTAGGGAGTATCATTCAGGATGACTTCGGTGGTGAAGGTGACAACTCCGGTCCCTCGGGGCTCAAGACTGGATACAACAAATGTAACGGTATTTCCAATGAGGTCTATCCTCACCGTTTGTCCTTCTATTACCGGCCTGCCCCGTAATTTTTTAGCAAGAAGAACTTCAGGATTGTTCAGTGAGATACTGGTAACCGGTTGCAGGATTACTTTTCGAATATCATGAACCGTAACCCGTCTGACGATAACCCGGTCATCTATTCCGCATCCGGCATTACTTCGAATCTCTCCATCGATTGCAATATCATTCCGGCCCTGTGTCGTGCTCTGTGAACTCCAGGCTGCTGCGACTGCACGTTTCCCACCAAGGATCTCGATAAATTCTCCATTAACAATACCGAGAGCACGCATCACTGCCGGATGTATCCGTGCAAGACCCTTTCCTGCATCCTCTTCAGCAGCGCGACGGACTTCAAGTCGAATCCCTGATTTTGCAGTCATACTTTTCCCTGAGAGCACCGGTATGTGGAGGTTTCAGTCACAATAATATCCATCCTGATATCATGGTCCTGGACCGGAATGGTGGGAACCTCCTGAACTGAGTAGGCAATCCCTATCTTTTTAATATGGGAGTGCTCAGATAAAAAACGATCATAATACCCGGCCCCGTACCCGATTCTTCCTCCTGATCGGTCAAACCCGAGCATGGGAATTATCGCACAGGTAACATGATGGGGATCTGCCGGATATTCACAATCCACAGGTTCAGGGACATGAAACGTGCTTGGTTTCAAAACATCCCGGGTTTGAATATATGATAAGCGAAGACCGACATTCTCTTCTTCGATTATCGGGACTATCACTTTTCGTTCATGGTGCAGGAGATGATCGATAAACCAGGATGTCTCAACTTCCGGCTCTTTGGCACAATAAACCAGAACTGTCTCGCAGGGATGAATAACCTGTGACAGGCTGGAACAGATCTGCCGACTCATCTCCTTCCTGATATCACCAGGAATATTCCATCTCCGCTCCCGGAGATCAGACCGGATTGCTTCCTTTTGTGCCAGCATAACCATCTTACCAGATATACTCCCAGACGGCGAATACCAGTTCTATGGTAATCAGTATGATAATCACCCACTCAAGGAAGTTTGAATGCTGAATCCGAACTTCATCAGAAAGCATCGAGTAATTTTCCTGAATTACCTCAATCTTCCTGTTCACACTATCGCTCCAGAGCTGACTTCGTAATACCTTGAGAGCAGTTGCATATATTCTGGCATAATAGACATCCTCAGTCACCTTTATGAGGTTGTTCACTTTTTCAGTAATTTCTGATACTTCAGCATGAATTTCCATGAGGTCAGACATGATCCGGTGATATACCCGCATCCGGCTGATCCATGTCAGGCGATCAGCACGTTCGATATCATGATACATCTTCTCCATTTTTCTGGAGAGTTCCTGATCATAGTAACGAAGCTCAAAAACCTGGACATTTGCATATTCGATGAGATCAAACAGGTCAGTCGGGACTTCCGGATTTTTTAACAGGGCAGCATTCCATGAGAGAATAGTGATGTCATCCTCAGTATAACTCAAACTGTTTTTCAGGATCTCCTCTCTCATCTGGTGTGAGAACCGGGTTTTTTCACCGAGGAGGAGTACAGCAGGATCTATTGGTTCTTCATGGTTATCGGTGAAATATATAATATAATCTTCATAAAAGGTATCATCAATATTGATATCGGAGATATGTGGTCGCAGTATCTCTTTCAGATTATTTAAATACGAAGAGAACAGGTCAGAAATTATCTCCTCGTTGGCAAAGGAAAGTCCGGTCTCTTCGAGTATTCCCTGCTTTGGATTACCTGGAGATTCATATACAAAACAGAGACTGATGGCTCCGATATCATAAATTTTTGCCGATACCAAAAGATCGTACCGCACCCCGTTTATAGTCACATCAGTAGGATGCATCCGCAGTAAGAGCGGAGGTTCCTCTATCATGATGGACTTGGGTTTAATCCTCTGAAAATTTGCCCGGGCAGTATAATAACTTCGGGCAAGTTCTATCTCGAGAAGATTGATGTCAATCTCCTTTCCAACATCATAAATTCGGAAAAAGCGAATTGCATCCATCTTAATATACTCCTTATGAAAATTCTGATGAAAATGTATGGTTTGATACGTAAGGCAAGATCTTCCTGATAGTATCAGGTGAAGTCTTCCATGTTAGATGCGTTCTGATAGTTATATATAATAATATCTGGAGAAACAATGTATGATTGGTACACTCATACTTATTGTCCTGTGCCTGATCGTGCTTGTCGTACTCTGGCACCTCTTGCAAAATATTGTCAAATTAGTCATTAACTCTATTCTCGGGCTTCTTTTACTTGGAGTAGTAAAAGTCCTGAATATATTCCCCTTGTTAGGACTTCCAGATATTGAAATCGGATGGATTGCAGTTATTGTATGTGCAATCGCAGGAATTCCTGGTGCAATTCTCCTGATGGTTCTTCATGTGTTTGGTCTGGTCTAATCCTTTTTTTTATTTTATTACGGGAATTACCACGATTTGAGAGGTGATGATAACTCCTGCGTGATTATCCAGGGTAGCCTTGAAATACAGATATCCCTCTTCTTCAGGGACGGCAGATAATACGATTTCTTCAGCGGGTGAAACTGAAGAAATCTCTTCAAAAAGACTCCAGTCAATCCCGTTTATCGAGGAGTATATGGAGAGATCCAAATCTTCAGAGCCCATACTCTCAATACCGACCGGGATAATGTAAAGCGTAATTTCTTCTGATACTCCTGCAGGTACAGGGGCAGCATATATGAGTATCTGACCGGGAGATGACACCGGAAGGTCCATGATTTCTTCGGCTTTCTCATCCCGGGGAGTCACAGAAAGAGCAAGCACATTCGAGTACAATGCCGGGGTAGTTGCGTTCCCTTCGCTTTTTACTGCCAGCAGATACATCCCCGGTGTCTGTGGTGCAGGAACCGTACATTCAAAGAGCCCGTGTGCATTTGTCAGAATTTTGCTGCTGTTCTGATACTGATCCCAGACTTTCCCCCCAAAATTATACCACACAAGGTCCAGGTTTGATAATGATCCGGGTTCACCCTTCTTTCTGCAATACCATCCATAGAGTGTAATATTCTGCGAAGAATCAATTGATTCATTGTCGATATACGCATCAAGTGTTTCGGAGGTATGAACAATCCGGGCAGGTGGGTTTATCCCAGGTATTAGAGGGGAGATTATTACTGGTTCAGACTGGTATTTTGGTTCATTCCGGTTTTTTTGATAGGTGAGGGAGAAGCTGAGGGGGTCAGGACCAGTCAGATGAAATGATGCATTCATTTTCCCGTCTGTTTTTGTTTGAAATAAAGCAGGTTCTCCGACCTGAAATTCAGTTACTTGAGATGTTATTGAGACGGGTGCATATGCAACCGGATGATCCATGGATAAGACTTGACCGGAGAATGATACCTGTTGTCCGGGTATGAAACCGGAAGTATTGGTATCAAGCTGGAGGGAAATATTTGAATCCTCATCCGGAGATGATAGTGTATCTTCATCCATCGGAAATAATGAATATTCATCTGGTCCTGGCGTTATTTGATCATCAGATTGAACGCATGAAATCTCAAGTTTCTGACTGTTCATGATTTCAGCATTCATTTCCTGGCCGGGATCATAGGTTGCCTGGTAGGTATAAATTCCAGATTCAGTGAGAAGGTCAGAAATAATATAAATGCCTGCATCGTTTGTGACCGTATTGAAAAAAGTGCTTTCTGATGTATTGTTTGTTCGTTCAATGAGAATTTCTGAACCTGATAACGGACCAAAAATTCCTTTCAGGATCCCGGAAAGGATGATTTCATCACCTGGGTTTTTATAGTACCTGTCCGGCTCAATATGCAAAGTGAGGTCAGCCCCAATGGTGTAATCCTTGTCTTCACCAATGGCGAGGATCTCCTTCCATTCACTATTTGAATACGGAGAAACAGCATATACACTCTGAAAAGAACAAAGTGCCACCAGGAAAATAATACAAAAAGATTTCAAAACATGGATATTATTCATACGCACACCTGAATGCCGGGTCATCCCAGATACCGGTACTGAGTATACCGTGACTCCAGTTCTGCAATCGATTTCGGAACAAAAATATCCGATCTTTTGCTCACCTTCATTTTTATCTCATGCTCTCTGTCTGGTTTCAGCCTCATGGCATTTTCATAGCTTTTGATACCCTCAGCATAGAGGTCCTGATTTCTTAATTTTTCATCAGCTGGCAGGCCGGCTGTTGGTATTGTGAGGAGGGCAAATATTACATCTCCACGTTTTTCCCAAATGAGGGAATCTGTGGAGTCTAATGCAAGTGAATTCGTATACCGTTCAAGTGCCTGAACATATTTGCTCCGATCCAGTGCTGCATCACCTGAGTATGCAAAATGTATTGCGTTGTTTGGATTGATCTGATCGATTTGTTTATAGGTGAGATTTGATTCATCATTTCGATACAGTGCCTTTGAAATACGTGCCTTTCGAAGTAAGTAATCAACATTTTCAGGATCCCGGGCTATTGCCCCATCCAGTGCGATTATGGTCTCCTCCAGTTTTCCAATTCTATGGAGGTATTCTGCTTTTTTGCCAAAATATTCAGCAACATCAGGATACCGGTATACAAGATAATCATACAGGTCAATGCAGGTATCATATCGACCCAGAAGAGATGAAACATCAATCAAAAGATGAGCAATATTTTGTCTGAACTCTGCGGTATTTTCTTTGATATCAGCAGGTAAAACATTTTCAATCCCTTCAAGAAGAAGTACCGGGGTAATTATTGCAAGTAAAATGAAAACAATCAGGATTATGAACGGAATGGTAATGAGTCTCATGGTACTATGAATTATTCACTATTACGTCCCTGCGTATATACAAAAAATATTCTCAAACTGCTTGGATCCAATACCACATCATATTTCTGCTCATCATCATATAAATGCGGTTCACCTGCTGAGCCAGGAAGATTTTTACTCTTCACATATTCGTCTTTTAAATTTATATCGGTAGTCTTATAGGCACGGTAAACAGATCAAAAGCTAGCAAAAAGCGTGGGTGTTGCTGGTATGGGGTATTATACAATACTAGAGGTTGTCATATGAAAATTATGCCATATATTAAGAAAGAAGTGATTTTCATCTCAATTCTGATTGGATGTGTTTTCTGTATTCTTTTTTCATCAGTTCCTGTCTTCTCAGATCAGGTTATTACTATCTAAGATTCTGGGAATTCGTTTCCGATGTATGATTCGGTAAACTACCAGATTCAGGAGACCATTCAAAAAGAAGGAACGGATGGAAGAAAACTTTTTATCTCACGACCTTTTGGATATCTTGAATGCACTGAGGATACTCAGGTCAATCTATCCATTAAAAAGACATATATCGACCGGGTGGCCAGGGATAAAGCCTATATCAGAGGCGAGATTAAAAATCTTGATGACAAAACCATCGATATCATTGTCCTTACCTTTAATCTGTTCAATGCAGACGGAAATCAGATAGGCAATGCGTATGCCACAATAGATTACCTGGAACCAAAACAGATATGGAAATTCTCAACCGATCCAATCACCCGTTCAGATTTCAAATTTGAGCGGTATGGTTCAGTTTTTACCGGCGTGTATGATTAAAAAGGTGAGAAGGTCAGAGATAGAGAGAACGTAACTTTTTCACTACTTTTTCCACCTGCTCCACCGATGTTCCGATATATGATTCAGGGTCCAGCAGTTTCTCTATTTCAGGTGCAGGGATAACTTTTGTTACTTCAGCAGTCTGTGAGAGCAGCACTGACAGTGGCTGGTGTGATGCCAGTGCCTCCATACTCTTCTCTCTGATTACTTCATGGGCTTCCTGGCGTCCCATACCCTTCTTTGTCAGTTCAATCATAACCGATTCTGCCATGTTAATTCCATGAAGCATGGCAAGGTTCTGTTTTATCCTATCTTCCTTCAGGTTCAGGCCTTCCAGAACGGAGATCATGATCTTCAGGATATGGTCGGTCAGGATAGTAGCTTCGGGGAATAAAATTCGTTCAGGAGAGGAATTTGTCAAATCCCGCTCGTCCCAGAGAGTGTTGTTCTGGAATGCCGGCTCGACTGATGAGCGGATTATCCGGGCAAGTCCACATACCTGCTCACTTTTGATGGGATTTCTCTTGTGAGGCATGGTAGAGGACCCCACCTGCTTTGCACCAAAGGCTTCTTCGACTTCACCGATCTCTGTTCTTTGCAGTGATCGGATCTCTACACCGATTTTATCAAGAGTTGTGGCCAGATTTGCAAGAAAACAGAAATATTCTGCATACCGGTCACGCTGGATGATCTGGTTTGAGACATCAACCGATGAGATGTTCAGGTATTTCATCATCTGTTCCTGTATCTCCATCCCCTGCTTACCAAGTGCTGCCTGGGTCCCAACTGCACCGGTGAGTTGTCCGACACAGACCCGGGGTCTCATCTGTGATAACCGCTCAATATGTCGCCCTATTTCACTCGCCCATATAGCAAAACGAAGTCCGTATGTCGTTGGGACACCATGCTGACCATGGGTCCGTCCAATACAAACAAGATGTCGTGTCTCTTCTGCCCGGTCAAGAAGGACAGAAAGAAGTGTTTTTAACTTTGTTTCAAGAATATCGAGTGCATCACGGAGCTGCAGTCCGGTGGCGGTGTCAAGAATATCATTTGAGGTTGCTCCATAGTGGATCCATCTTCCTGCCTGACCACATACCTCTGATACTGCCCGGACTACCGCCATCATATCATGGTGAATCTCTTCTTCGATCTCTTTTGACCGTTCCAGTGATGCTTCGCGTGCTTTCTCTGCAATTATTTCAGCATCTTCCCGGGGGATCATACCCAGTGCTCCCTCAGCCTGGGCAAGGGCGATCTCAGCTTCAATAATGCACCGGAACCGGTGTTCCTCACTAAAGACCTGTTTCATCTCAGGGGTGCCATATCTGAATTCTATCGGATGGATAGCCATTGTGTACCTGTTGGACTCCATGCTAGTTAACCATATGAACCCCGATGAGGATACCTGAAAAGCATGGGATCTTATCATGCATGGAGTAACGTCCTGGAACAATCAAAAGAATGAACGGTATTCAAAGGCATGCAGACGAATTGCACTACACAATGATAAGTAATCTCTTTACATTTATTGCAGAAATTTTTGCTATATATTATAAATAGGCTGAAATCACTGAGGTGATGATATGATCACTGACAGGGAACGGGCAGCTTTTGAAGCAGGAATAAAACTTGGTGCTTTGTACCACCAATGGGTCGGCGTTCCGGTATCCCGTGAGTCTGCATCATCATTAGAGAAAGCAATAGAAAATGCGCACATTCAGCAACCCTATATGACCGATATTGCAGTTCGTCTAGACCGGGAACTCATGATACCAAATTCATTCGGGTATAGTGAATTATCCGGTCTTATGCTTGATGTAGAGCTGACCGTCAGGGTCAATGAAGCATCATGTCATGCCTGTATCGCACGGGAAGGTGAATACCCCATGATGAGAATCGAGTGGATGGATGAAGACACCGAAGTATCCAATTCTTGACGATCATATCCATATCGATCCCAGAAACGGGAAAGGGATAGAGGCAGTAAAAGAGTTCAAAAGGGCAGGAGGGACCCATATATGTCTGGTAACAAAACCCTCCTGGTCTCTTGGTATCCATCCGGTTCGCGGTGAAGACTTCAGGGGAGTCTATGATGAAACACTGGAGATTGCGAAACAGATACAAGAGCAGACCGGTGTCGTTGTATTTCCCATCCTTGGAGTTCATCCGGCTGAGATTACTGTCATGGCTGAACGGATGAGTTATTCAGAAGCGGCTGATATCATGAAAGATGGTCTTACACTTGCTGCTCACTATGTCGCAGAAGGGAAGGCTATTGGTCTAAAAAGTGGTCGGCCACATTATGAAACGACAGAGGAGATAACCACCCTTTCAAACCAGGTATTGTTACATGCATTCTCACTGGCTGCTGATGCCGGATGTTCCATACAGATCCATGCAGAATCAGGCCCATGTGCAGATATGATTGACATGGCAAATTCACAGGGACTGAATCATGCCCGCGTTATCAAACATTTTGGCACGCCTGATACCCCGCTGGTCCCGTCTCTTGTTGCAAAACATGAAGATATCCCAAATCTGTGCCGGATAAAACGGGAATTTACTATGGAAAGCGATTACATGGATGAGAACAGCCGGCCTGGTGCTGTCATCGGACCAAAGTCGGTTCCCCGTTTTACCTTTCGGCTACTAGAGCAGGGCAGCATCACAGAAGAAGACCTGTACCGGATTCATATGCACACACCCCGGAAGGTCTATGAGATAGATATTGAACTCTGATATACCTGAAAGGTTTTTCTCGTTCTGGGGCACGATAATATCAGGATGTTACTTCGAATTCACCGGTCGGCAGACAACAAGGAAATAATTGGGCTATGTGACCGGGAACTAATCGGTAAGACTTATTCAGAGGGTGAGATATCTGTCGCTATCAATGAAGCCTTCTTTGGTAACCAACCTGCCTCTGAAGAAGAGGTAATCCGCGTTCTGATGACCGGTGATAATATTACAGTCTTTGGAAAGCGGTGTGTTGACCTGGCGGTATCTCATGGGATCCTGGAACCTGATTCCTGTCGTCTTATCGACGGTATCCCATACACAACTATCATACGTATATAAAGAAGCGATTTACATGGACTTACAAGAGGCAATCTGTCCGAAATGTGGTGGCCCGTCACCCACCGGAGATATCTGCGGGAAATGCCGCGCATTAGATATTGAATGGTTTACCTGTGACGGCCGTGTCCGACTGGTACGATGCCCGAATTGTAACTCTATGCGGGATAATAACGGTTGGAATGATTGTGAACGAGCACGTGAGGACCTGGAATATGAGGCTGCTATTTCGGCCATTCATCTGTACCAGGATATTCAGAATCCCAATATCTCTATAAAACTAGAAGAAAACAGTAAAAACCGGACATATGCACACATCTCCGTTACTGGTTTATTATATAAAGAACCGCGAGAGGGAGCCTGCACCGTAGAGATTCTCTGGCAATTTGACTCCTGTGATCGGTGCAGCAGATATCACGGCAATTACTGGCAGGGAGTTGTGCAGCTTCGGGCTGATGGCAGGAAGGCTAATTCCGATGAACAGGAGCGGGCCAAACGGATCGCCTACCAGGCAGAGGAAGAGTTACAACTGCAGGGAGACCGGTTATCATTTGTTACTCGTATGGAAGAAGGACGTGAGGGTCTTGATATCATCGTCGGGACACAGACACTGGGTGAAAAAATATCAAGGGATATTACCCGGCGGATGGGAGGAAAATTCTCACTCCATCCCACTCTTATCGGTGAAAAGGAAGGAAAGAAACTGTTCCGGATTACCTACGCGGTCCGCCTTCCACGGTACACGAAGGGTGATATCATTCACATCCGGGATACTTACGGTGAGATTCTGGGGGCAGAGGGGAAGACAATCAGTTACCTGGATTTAGCATCAGGCATTCCCCGCACGGTTCCTGTATCAGTCCCATCCAGATTTATTGGATCAGTCAGGGATGGAATTCCCATGCTGGTCATTTACCAGGATGGAGAAACACTGGGTCTCATGAATGAAGAGACTGGAAAGACAGAAGAAGTCCCGGTTCAGTCATGGCGCACCATTGTCTCCGGAGAGCGGGTTCATATCATCCGGGATGATGACCGGGTTTTAGTTGTCTGATAAATCTGAAAATGAATGTCCGGGAGATCCCCTGCAGGGATATGAATCAAATCCTTTCAGACCCATGGGTGGATACCAGCAGAAAACCCTGGGTATCAGGAGATATTGCCTATGTCCCGGTGCAGAAGGGGCATTCCTATACCACAACCCTCCCGGAGCGGAAAAGAAAGGGCCGGGGATATCAAAAGATAGGCTCTATTATCGCCTTTCATGGTGAAAAACCGGATGCAAATGTTATCGAAGAAGTAATAAACCTTCACCAGCCCCAGGCAGTTATCTGGTATCAGGTTCACCATGGAGAGATGAGGATTCCTGATTTTACCCAACTGTACGGGGAAGTTACTGATACCGTGCACAAAGAATCCGGAATCTGGTATCATCTCAATCCTGCAAAAGTTATGTTCTCGCAGGGAAACCATGAAGAGAAAAGACGGATAGCCGCTCTTGTAAAACCAGGAGAGCGGATCTGTGACATGTTCGCAGGTATCGGATACTTTACCCTTCCGATGGCAAAGGTTGGGGGATTTATTCATGCTCTTGAGATAAATCCGGATGCCGTGCACTATCTGGAAAAAAATATTCACGAAAATAACCTTGACTCACGGATTATTGTCTCGTTAGGAGACTGCAGGGACACGATAACCGGTATATTTGATCGCATTCACATGGGATATTATGAGGCAGCCCGGTTTCTTGATACTGCACTCCGTCATGTCAAGTCAGGCACGGTGCTCCATGTCCATGGGATCGGAGATAATACGAAAGAGATTACAGAGCATCTGAAAACCTTCGGACTAACTGGAACTTTAGACCACAGGACAATAAAGAAAATCGGTCCGGGGAAGGTTCATACCGTTACTGACGTCGTGATATCATGACACTGACTGGAAAAACAATTCTCATCGGGGTTACTGGTAGCATTGCAGCAGTTGAGACCGTCCGTCTGATTCACTCCCTCCGAAGAAAAGGGGCTGAAGTGCAACCGGTGATGAGCCAGGCAGCCTGCTCCATCATTCACCCCGACGCCCTGACTTATGCAAGTGGCCGGGAGACCATCGTACGGATCACCGGTCATGTTGAACATGTCACCTATTGTGGCGATGAGGGGCTTGCAGATCTTTTTTTGATCGCTCCATGCACGGCTAATACAATATCAAAGATAGCCTGTGGGATTGACGATACAACCGTTACAACCTGTGCAACCACTGCTCTGGGAAGGAAGATGCCCATCATCGTAGTTCCGGCAATGCATCATGCAATGTTCCGGCATGACATCGTCATGAAAAATCTTGCTGCCCTGAAAGATATTGGCATTGAGATAGTCGGGCCCAGGGTAGAAGAGGGGAAAGCAAAAATTGCTGACATCAACGAGATCGTTCTCTGGTGTGAACGGCTTCTCTCAGGCAGGCCACTTGCAGAGAAACGGATCCTCATTACCAGTGGCAGATGCGAAGAACCGTTAGATGATGTCCGGGTTCTGACAACTCGTTCTTCCGGGAAAATGGGTCGGGAATTGGCCTATGAAGCATTTCGTCTGGGCGGTGATGTTACTATCATTCACCGGGATGAGATAATGGTCGGACGAAACATCTCCATCACCTCCGCATCATCGATGGGAGATGCAATCCGGTCAGTGATTGATGAGCAGGTTCCGGATATGTACATCAGTGCTGCTGCAATCTCTGATTTTGCACCGGATTGTATGACTGGCAAAATACCCAGTGGAAAACCTGCCTCTATACAACTTCATCCCCTGCCAAAACTTCTGGATCTCGCTCTTGGTAAGATACCAATAACAATAGCATTTAAACTGGGGCAGTCGGCACATGAGGAGGCAGTCCAGCTCCTTCAGAAAGGGGTGACCATGGTCTGTGCTAATAAACCGGAAAACCTGGGATCAGAAGATGCCCTATACACCATTATGGATTCGTTCGGAAATCAACCGATAAAGGGAAGTAAACAGGAGATAGCATCGCAGATATTTGACCGCATCATTACAAAGCACCTGTAATCATGGAACTGACACGTGTTACTGCCTTTTGCCCTGGCCATATCTCCGGATACTTTCTTCCCATTATCAATGAAGATCCTGCATCTTCGGGGAGCATTGGAGCTGGTATTGTCATCTCTGAAGGAGTCAGGGTTATCGCAGAGAAAAGCATGGTGTCATCGGTAAAAGTTTTTCATACCGACCGTAGTGGAACACCTGCTCATATTGCAGATTCATCCCCGATCCTCATGGATCTTCTGACATACATGCAGGTAAACGCATCAATTGAAACCTGTTGTCATCTCCCGATTGGGAGCGGATATGGCATGTCAGCAGCATCTCTTCTTGGAACGGTTCATGCACTGAATGTTCTTTATGATATGCAACTCTCTCCCCGTGATTGTGCCCAAATTGCCCATCGGATTGAGGTTCAGCACCGGTCAGGACTTGGGGATGTTTCTGCCTGCCAGGGAGGAGGATTTGTCATCAGAAAAACACCCGGCCCTGATGGTGATATCATTCGGGATATGGACATCCGCCCTATCTATGCCCTGACCATCAGTCCCATAAATACTTCATCAGTACTATCTTCACCAGATATGATGACACGGATTTCCCAGTCTTTTCCTGACCGGATACCACAAAGGCTTGATGATATTATGTCCCTTTCACGAGAATTTGCAGAAAAAAGCGGCCTTATCTCCGATGAAATCAGATCCGTCCTCACGGCATGTGATACTGAGAACATCCCTGCAAGTATGACCATGCTTGGCTGTGGAGTGTTTGCTATTGGAAAAAGGGCTGAACCAGTCCTGAAAAAATTCGGGGATGTATACAAACTCACCATTTCACCGGGAGGTCCGGCGATATTATACGGAGAACGATGTTCATGATACCAGAAACTCATCCACGGTACAAATCACTGGTAACACGGGAACGACTTGCGCAGTATACCAAAACCGGAATCGTCTCACTGGAAGGATTAACTGCCCACGGAAGGGGTGAAGCATTTGATTATCTGCTGGGAGAAGAGACAACAGAGTCGGCACTCAGGGCTGAAAAAATTGCAGCAGCTCTTCTCCTCTCTGCAAATCATCCGGTTATATCTGTAAATGGCAATACTGCGGCCCTGGCTGCTAAAGAGATAGCAGAACTTCAGCGGGCATCAAAGGCCCGGGTTGAAGTAAACTTGTTTCACCGGACAGATGAGCGGGTACAGGCAATATCAGATCTGCTTAGGAACCATGGGATCACCCTGGTTGAGGGGAGCGTCTCCCGGTATATTCCTCTGGATCATGACCGGGGGCTCTGTCACTTTGATGGGATACACTTAGCTGATGTGATTCTGGTTCCCCTGGAAGATGGAGACCGGGCACAGGCACTCATCGACATGGGCAAAAAAGTCATTGCCATAGATTTAAACCCGCTCTCCCGGACCTCGAGGGTCGCTACCGTGCCAATAATTGACGAAGTAACCCGGGCTCTTCCGAATATTGCCAGGTTCTGCACTGAGCTTGGACCGGATGAGATAACTAATCTTATTCAGGAAATTGACGGAACCGGATTTATCAGGGATGCCCTTGAATATATACGGAGGAGGCTTTTGAATGTTCTGGATTGAAAAATATCGTCCGGTCACTTTTGACCAGATACTCGGTCAGGAACGGGTGTGTGAAGTGCTCAGGCGATGTGCGGCAACAAAAAACCTCCCGCATCTTGTAGTTTCCGGCCCACCGGGAACTGGTAAATCAATATCGGTGGAGGCAACCCTGCGGGAATTATTTGGAGAGACCTGGCAGGATAATGTTACCATCTTCAGGACCTCTGATCTCATGGAACGGGGAAAATCAGCCCTTGAGTCTGATGAGCGGTTTTTACACCTGTATCGGTCTGATGAATCATTTTTATCAAATTTTAAACATATCATCTCATCCTACGCATCCATTCGTCCGATTAATGCAGAGTTCAAGGTGATGCTTTTTGAAGATGCCCATGCCTTATCGCATGATATTCAGCATGCTCTTCGCCGGACCATGGAACGGTACAGTAGTACCTGCCGGTTTATATTTTGCACAACGCAGGCATCAACCCTCATCCCACCGATTAAATCCCGGTGCCTGCCTCTCTTTTTTACACCATTACCCCGTGAGATTATCAGGGACAGTCTTTGTAAGATCCAGCATGATATTCCCGAAGAGGGCAGGGTTTCTGAAGATGAGATAGGTCTTATTGTCGCTGCAGCCGGCGGGGATCTAAGAAAGGCCATCATGTACCTGCAGGTCAGAGTTGATACAAAAATACCCTTTAATCCTGATACCTTAAGCAGAACCGATACCCAGGAAGAGGCATGCCTTGCAATCCATGCCATGAAGGCAAAAGACATTGCCGGGGCACAAAAACGACTGCAGGATCTCATGATTGCTCAGGGTCTGTCCGGAAGGGAGGTTATCGCCACGTTGCTTCAGATAACCGAACGTGAATACAATGACCCGGAGATTGTGACCCGCCTTGCTGATGCAGATGCCCGTCTGACCCATGCCGGGAATGAGTATCTGCAGGTCAATGCCCTGGTAACCACCATTGTAGCGGAGGTGTTTTCATAGCCGGAACAAAGGCATCGGTTGAGGCCCGTGTTCAGTCTCATTATGATGACATCGCCGATGTATATGATCAGCGGTACGATCACCGAGAGCGTGGCAAAATCTATTATGATCACATCGCTGGCGCAGTCCTTGGGAAAATAAATTCAACGGGACATCTCCTGGACATCGGATGCGGTACCGGGCTTTTCCTGGAACGATACCTGAAGGAAGGAACAGACCGGACGGCTACTGGTATTGATATCAGTCCGGGGATGATTAAAAAAGCCCAGGATCGATACCCGGATCTTCCCTATGTGGTAGGAAATGCAGAGCTCCTGCCCTTTGAGTCAGATTCTTTTGATTCCATCTCCAGCCTTCTGGCGTTCTCATATCTTCAGAATCCTGGTCAGAGTTTATCCGACTGTCATCGGGTCCTTGTTCCTGGTGGCAGACTGGCGGTATGTACTCTTGGGAAGAACATCTTCACATCAAGTCTTCCGGCTCTCTATTCCATTGGAGCAAAAATGAAGATCCGCCGGGTCGGGGTGGGATCATTTGCCGAGCATTACTATAATGCAAAAGAGATGTACGATCTTCTTGATAAAGCAGGGTTTGAGGAGATTGAGATCTTCAGATGTTCATTTGCCCACTTCAATCTTGCCGGCCCGCTCTTCATGATAGCAAAAAAAGTTGAGTCCTTTATTGAAGATAATATTCCCTATCTGGCCTATAATCTTATTGCTGCCGGGAAAAAACCGGAATAAATTACAGAGTCTTCTGATACCATTATTTCCGTTTTAACTTTTTTGAAAGTGAATCAAGAGTATACTCCATTTCATAATGACAGCAGGATCTTCTGGGAAGCCATAAAAACCGTTTATGGAACTCCACATCCGCCCGTGTCACATGCAATGCCAGAGAGAGCTGAAATGCCAGAATTACAAACACCGTCAGAATGATATCCCGAAGTGACAGGGAGATGGATGAAAAAAACGAATATTTGGCAGTAATTAAATAACGGATCTGATCTTCAAGTCCTGCAAGTTGCCCGATAGTGACGGCGACTATGATAATAAGAAGCCCGAATAGCAGGATCATTACGCAGGAAATTATCCAGGAACGAATAAATTTGCCAATGACTGCAACTATTGTGCATAAAATGAAAATTATTACAACAGGGTCCATCAGCGGCTGAAGGCTCGTACTATCCAATGATGTAAAATCCACTGGCATCAGGTTTATTTTTTTCTATAGATTTGAGTTCATAACTTTTTTTTGAAGAAAGGGCCACGGACATTTTATATTGAATACCGGAAAAGTAACAATATGGTTCAGTCAACCCTTCCTGATAGAATATTCAGACTCTTTTTCATACAAATTCCGGAGTATCTATGAACCAGAGGTTTTGTATCGGGTTTGAAGTTCATCAACCATATCGGCTGAAAAAAGGATTCAGACCTGATTTTACCGATGGTCCTGACGACCCGATGGAGCGCTACTTTGACGACGCCAATAAAGAAATCCTGCTCCGGGTATGTAATAAATGTTATGAGCCGGCGACTTCTATCATCCTTGATCAACTGGACGACGGGTTTTGCTGTGCATTTTCCTTATCCGGGGTTCTCATCGAACAGATGGAAAAATGGGCACCCGATGTTCTTGATCTTTTCAGGCAGGCGGCTCAGCATAAAAATGTTGAGATGATTGGGCAGACCTATTTTCATAGTATCTCCAGCCTGTTCTGGACCATGGATGAATTCTGTAACCAGGTAAACCTGCATCGGGATCTCC
>CAYWHV010000002.1:32646-34919 GCA_964458045.1 uncultured Methanospirillum sp. | reverse complement strand
AAGCAACAAACCCCGACAGTCTCTCCCATCAAGCAGGAAAAACCTGAAATCAGCCCTGAACCGGATGATGTATTCCGTGCAATCAGGCATGATTATCCCATCCTTGGAGATGTCGTATACCTGGATAATGCTGCGACCAGTTGTTCTCCTGAACCGGTTGTTGAGGCGATGGTTGAGTTTGAACACCGGTACAGGTCAAATGTCGGAAGAGGGGTGCATAGGTTTACCCGGATTGCAACCCAGCGGTACTGGCATGCCCATGAAAAGGTGGCAGAATTCATCGGGGCACAGGGCGGCATTACGGTCTTTACAAAAAATACAACCGAAGCGATCAACATGGTCGCTCATGGCCTCACCTGGACTCCCGGTGACCGGGTTGTCACGACCATCCTTGAACATCACTCAAACCTTCTGCCCTGGAGATCACTTGAGAAGCAGGGTGTCACCCTTGAAGTCATCGGCATACTTCCAGATTATTCGCTGGATATGGATGCATTCCGAAAGATGCTCGAAGAGCCGGTCAGACTCGTTGCCATTACACAGGCATCAAATGTTCTTGGTATCATTACCCCGGTTCATGAGATAGCCGCCTTATGCAAAGAAAAAGGAGTGCTTCTTCTCATCGACGGAGCCCAGGCAGCCCCCCATATGCCGGTTGATGTGTCATCAATCGGGTGTGATTTCTACTGTTTTTCTGGTCATAAACTTGGCGGGCCAACCGGCACCGGTGTCCTCTGGATGAAAGAGCCGACCCTGACTCCCCTGATGCAGGGGGGAGGAACTGTTGAATCGGTTACCGACGACGATGTTGTGCTGATACAGGGATATGAACAATATGAAGCAGGGACACCCAATATTGCAGGGGGCATTGGATTAGGGGTTGCGGTTGATTATCTGAAGAGAATCGGCATGGACAAGATCCATGAGCATGAAGAAAATCTCACCAGCCGCCTGATTGACGGTCTGAATACCATCGAGAGAGTCCGGGTATATGCACCAAGCAACCCCGAAACCAGAATCGGTGTTGTTTCATTCACCATCGATGGAATGCATCCCCATGAAGTAGCCCAACGGCTTGATGAACATGATATTCTGGTACGGTCAGGGTACCACTGCTGTCAGCCATTGATGAATGCCCTGAATCTGCCTGAAGGAACCATTCGGGTCAGTATTGCTCATTATAATACCAGAGAGGAGATCGATCTCTCCCTTGCGACTCTGAAAGAGATTATTTCCGGTTCATCACCGGGTAATCCTATCAGAACATGAGAATATCAATAATTGGTTGTCCTGTATGGCACCAACACAAAGCCCGTTTTTCTGACCGATTTCAATAGCGAGACGAGTGCATCCTCCTGCCGTGAGGATAAGGGAGATACCTGCTAGAAGACATTTCCGGACGGTTTCTGACGTGACCGTATACGAACAGAGACAATAGGATGATGAAAAATCGACTTTTTCGATAAGTCCTGCGCCGATCATCCGGTCTGTCACCTGATCATCACCAATATCCTCCCGATAGAAAAGGAATTTATCAGACCGGTACAGAGCTGAGGAGACCAGACCCGGTTGTCTCTCCTCACAGGCCATGAAATGAGAGATTGAATTTACAAGGATTGAAGCAGGGATGGTAAAGGTCCCGGTCAGGACAGGAAGCTTGCCAGGATCGATATACGAGACAGCACCTCCGCACCCTGAGAGGATTGTTTTTTTCGGGCCGGGGCTTGTGAAAATATTTGTCGTGAGAACACTGGCACGGTTTTTTTCAACCCGTATTGACTCTATTTCGTCGGTGGTTTTGATATACTGCTCAGTAAAGAGATAACCGGTCACATATTCACGGGTATTTCCAGGAGCGAGAAGAACCGTAGAGATATGTCTGCCGTTGATGAATAGTGCAACCGGTTCTTCATCACATAGGATTGAAGCGGCATCTTTTGGATCTCCGGATGGATGTTCTGTTGAGAAATCAATAATGTTCATAGATGTTTGGATCTTTTTTAACCTGCATATTATATCCAGATAACAGAATATAAACCCATGGAATACCAAATCATGTGTATGAGCAGTCATTCCGGTCTTTCAAGGCTGATGTTTGGTAACCTCGCCGTTCTTATCATCCTTATCTCCTTGTCGTCACCAGCCCTTGGAATAGCATCTCCTGCTGATGGACCTGATGCAGGCCTGCACATCATTTCAATTGATATTCCACCGGAAGAAAGAACGGCATATCCCGGAATGACTATCCACCCGGCAATAACCGTTCAAAATGC
>CAYWHV010000002.1:1530-32546 GCA_964458045.1 uncultured Methanospirillum sp. | reverse complement strand
GGGACAAAGATGTGTAATTGCAGATAAGTTATCGGAAAATTTTATCTCTGAAATACAAAATTCCAAAGATACCGATTCCTGTTAAAATATATAATTCCGGATGGCTGAAAAGAAAAGAGATATCCGACGTTTCATTCTGTTGATAGTACGTATACTCTTGCTTTAATTTTTCCAAAAAATCCGTTTGGTCAGGATTAAGAGCGGACTCGGGAATGGAATCAAGAGTTTCTTTTGCTTTCGCCATCTTCCCCTGACGCATCCGGCTCTCAGCCAGACCAAGGGAAGCGTCAATATTTCCAGGATCTAACGTGATGCAATTCTGAAACGATTCTTCTGCAAGAGCATAATCCTGTAGCTTTGAGTACAGTTCGCCTTTCTGATGGAACACTTGGGGGTCATTGTCAGAGATTTTCAACTCTTCAAGCTCCCGAATAGCTTTATCAGGCATATTCAGGGCTGAAAATGCTTCACTTCTCTTTTTTCTGAGATCATCAGAACCAACCTGATCCGTTTCATTTTGAATGGAACGATTCCAGGCATCAAGTGCAGAATTGAAATCACCTCTTGCTCTGTATGCATCACCTATTTTTCTCGAAAAGTCGGGATTTACAGGAGCAATCTGTTCTGCAAGCAGATAAGAATGAAGTGCCGCGTCATACTCACCAGTTTCCATGAATTGATCCCCTTCCCTTTCTAATTCCACAGGATCTGATGATTCCATGGGTCCGGCATCATACCCCTGGAACTGATGAATGATGGATTTTTCCTGCATAATATGAACAGGGTTATTTTGAAATTCTGATTTGACACTTTCAACGTCATTGGCGTGTACCGGATCGAACCGCCCGGTATCATGCACATCGCGGACTTCAGGGAGGGTCGAAGCAAAGGAGTCGTCACAGGCATCCGGATTAAGCAGGCATCTCCCAGTTTTAAAGGCATCGTCAGCTTCCAGGTCTTTCCCCATATCAGCCAATACCGTTCCTTTCCAGAGCCACCCATAGGGCCAGGAAGGATCCGTGTAAATAAGCAATTCAAATAACTGAAGAGCAGCATCCCGATCACCGGAGTTATACATATCAACACCTTCCGCAAGAAGATTTTCAGATTCAGCAGAAGAGGCAGATACAGCGGGAAAGAGGAGAAAAACAATAAGGACAATCGCGATAAAACCTACTGAAGAAATCTCATTAAGAACCATGTTTCTTTATTTTTTGAAAAAGCGTAGCAGAATATCCATTTCCTGAATCATTTCACGAATATTCCCATACCGTTCATTTTTGTCACTATGTAATGATTTTAGGATTATCGGATCATACACATTATAATCTGACCGAAAATGAGAGGGGAGGCCTCCGGCTTTATCATAATTATCAGGCACCTGTCCGGATAAAAGATAATAAAAGATCGCCCCAACCTGATAAATATCAGTTTTTTTACCAGGATTACCAAATTTTTCAGGGTTTAACTGCTCAGGGGCAATAACCCAGCAATCATCCGGAATGCCTGACTGAATCAGGGCGGATGTATCAAATCCAGAGATTTTTGGGCGTAATCCATCATCAAGAAAAATCGCAGATGGTTCAAGGAGATAGTGACGGACTCCCTGTCTGTGAATATAGTCAATTCCTTCTGCAAGTCCCCGTACAATACGCAGTGCAGCACGGGCAGGTATGGGCACTTTCAAATCTGCAAGCGAATATACTCTCTTTTTCGATTGTAATGCACCCGAGGGAAGATCAAATTCCATGAAATAAACCGGGTCACGTTCCCAGAACTTTATCTGCATGATGTTCATGTGCTTAAGTGACCGCCAGGCCTGTATCTGTAATTCTACCTGAGAGGGAGGCATCATACTGGAATCAAGAACCCGGACTGCAACCGCTTCATTATCAGTGGTTCGTAATGCCCGGTACATAATTCCCAGCCGATCTGATGATAGTAATGCAGACGGTTTATAAATTGGCAGTAAGGAGTCTGGAAATCCCGTTAGAGGAGGTGAAACCGATAATTGTGGGGCAATATTTGTTTGTGCACCCTCCTTCCTTTTTAAATCGGTTTCTTGGTCAGGTGTGTCAGATGAATTGGTTTTGTTAGATTCAGAAGAACGGCTTATCTTTTTTTCAAGCAGATCACGATAACGCTTTAAGGTGATATCTCCATTACCCAAATATATCTGCTGGTTAAACCATTCCAGGGATTCTGAGTATTTTTTGGAGAAGAATAAATATATCCCTTTGTTGTAGGGTATCTTCATTGATAACGGGAAAGAATTGCCATTTTCAGTAAAAATATTCAGTTTTTTATATACAGATATTTCATCCGAATCAGGAACATCCATTTCCACTTCAATCTCTTGCTCTTCTCCTGATGCAAGATGGAATGAATCAGTCTCAAGAGAAAACTTATTGTTATTTTTTATCTTTAATATTGCGACAATTTTCCCTTTTTTCTGAATGAAGCGTTCAAAGAACCATGACATATCGAGATCTCTGGGCATGATGCGATACTGAAGGTGAATTACACGGCTCTTTTCTCTTCCATCACCATCAATATACGAAACCTGCTGATGTACTTCACAGTCTCCGGGATTATCATCACCGATCTCCCGGAGTATAATTCTGCATTCTCCGGGTTCAATACGAATAGTATCAAACACAATCGGTTTGGTCCCCAGGTTTGTTACCTTTAATTTAAGTGATTTTTTATCCCCCTGTTTGAATAACCCTGCAACTGGGTCAAACCTCACATCATCAGGCGATGTTCTTCTTCGTGTTTCAACTGCAATATCCCGGCCACTTTCCTTCTGTATCGAGCATGGAAGAACATGTGAAACAACAAATTTTATCCTTTTTATCTCTCCGGTAATAACCACAATCGAAATAACCGCTACAACGGTCATGGTAATTAGCAGACCGAGGAAGA
Organism: uncultured Methanospirillum sp.; assembly: GCA_964458045.1. Lineage (GTDB taxonomy): Archaea > Halobacteriota > Methanomicrobia > Methanomicrobiales > Methanospirillaceae > Methanospirillum. The sequence goes on along the minus strand of CAYWHV010000002.1, from coordinate 29,621 downwards.
TGAAAAAATTCGATAATATCAGGGTCAGGATTGGACTCGAGTTATCAAGGAAGGGTGATTCTTTTGTTTCAATCAAAACACCAGATTTCTCCGGACTGTAGGTAATCAAACTGATAGAGTTCGGTTTTACTTCAATGCCCTCCTCCATCAGACCTTCCTTTCCTTCAATCGAAACTTGATGTATCCCCACAGGAATATCGGGGATGGTAATCGGGGTAAGACCTGCAGGAATACCATCAAGTTCAACAGGTAAATGAAGTGGGCCGGCAGTTACCTGTATACTACCAGAACTTTTATCTCCACCCTGTAAACCGGTTGTGAGTTCTACAGAGAGACGAATCGGATCTGAAATCTGGTTTGTTTTCCCGGTTGGTAATAATCGGACAACAGCAAACGTAAGATCCACGTGACCGGCATGATGCGCAGTAATGAGAAAGGGAAACTGATAACTCTGCCCGGTATGAACCCGGGACCCTTTCGGTAAAAGTTGTATGGTCGGTTCTATGGTGATCAGGTCTGAATCCCCAAAATATTCGACACCTATCTTTTCAACATCATGTTCCCAGGCAGTCATACCCGTGTTGCGGAACTCAATCAGATATTGACCATTCTGACCGGGATACATCACATCCGGAATACTGTCTGAAGAATATTCTCCTCCCTGAAACGAAATATCAGAGATTGAACCCTGATCAACACAGCATGCAGGATTGATAAGTATGACCAGTATGGTAAGTGGAATCAATAGAAATGAAAGAGAACGAGAAATCATGCAACATCCCCTGATGATGCCATTTCTTCACTCTGATAAAAATCCACCTTGATCTCCCTCAGATCATCTAAAAATTCTTCAACTGAAGCATATCGATCCTTTTTAAACCGTGCGGTGAGTTTCTTAAATAACGGATCATACAATTCAAGAGATGGATCAGAAGTGTCACTTCCCACGGTAAATGAAATGTTCTCATCAGCAGATTCTTCCTTTCCCATGATTTGGCCGGTTACCAGCCAGAGCCATATTGCTCCCAGTTGAAAGATATCAGTTCTTTTCCCGGGTTTACCAAAAAAGTGAGAGTCTATCTGCTCTGGTGCACAGACAAAAAATTCCTCAACCCCGCTCCCTCCGGCACTTCGAAGTGATTCACGGATAAGGCCGGATATTTTTGGATTCAGAGGCTCATCCAGAAGAATATAGTTTGGAGAGAGGTGATAATGACGGACACCCTGCCGGTGAAGATAGGCAAGACCTTCTGCAATTTTTTCAATAAGCACAGACCAGACATCAAAGGGGAGCGGGACTGGTAAATCTGAAAGTTTCAAATATTGTTTTCCTTCATACCACCCTCCTGATACAAATTCGAGTTCAAGCATAACAACCGGAGAGAATTCAGCTCTGAACATCCGGAGCACATATGGATGACGAAGTTGATAGAGCAGAGAAATTTCTGTAAATAAGGATGAACCAATTTTTTCAATGGTCCGGGGAATTTTCAGGGCTCGTAAATCACCAGTGTCATTTCTCCTGACCAGTATTACAGTAGCAAACGGATCATCTCCCAGAACCCGGATCGGAGTATAGCGATCAGATAGTTCCTCAGGATATCCGGGAACTTTTAATTTGGATTCTAAACCAACAATTTCTTTTTTTCGTGCTGTTTTATCCTGAAGATGATGCAGGGCATTCAGGGCATCTTCATGCGCAGGATCCAGGGTAAGGATCTCCTGCAAAACGGATAGTGCTTCTTCTTCCAGACCCCATTTTAAGAGGATTTGAGCCTGATTAAATAATCCGTCAACATTGTCCGGGTGTGTTGCCAATAATGCTCTGAAATACTCATACGCCTTTTCAACTACTCCCCGTGCGAGTAATGCAATCCCCCGGTTATAAGGGATTATTACATTTTTAAAGAACTCTGAACCCTCTGCAAGGATTCGAAGTGAGAGAATGGTGTCTGGTTCATCATTCGTTGGTTCATTGAGTTCAATGGGAACTATCCCAAATCCGCCAGGAGAGATGGTTTGATCTTCCACCGATACGGGAACAGGAGAATGATTTGATACTCCGATACTCGCTTTTGCAGAACCGGGCCGGGTTGTTAAATCCCGAAATTGGACCTCCACATCATGCATTATTGCATCCGGATTCGGTGGTTTTGAGGCATTCGGGGATTCTTTGTTATATTTTTTCTTTTCAGGTACCTGTGATGGTTTTTTACCTAAAATAGAGCCGGTTCCAGACGGACTGGAAATGCTCGTATTCCCACCATTTTGAGATGGCTCAGATGTTGATGACAGACCTTCGAACAATGGTTTTTTGTCATGTATTTTATCGAGGAGTATTTTTTCTTTTTTAGACCGCTCTTTATCAGGGTCCTCTTCTTTCTCCTTATCTTCTTTTTTCTTTCTTTCCTCCTCGAAACGGTTTCGTTTTCGGAGCCCATACATCCCGACACTGATACACACGAGAAGGATCAATGAAATTATTATTATCAATGGAACATTCGCTTCAATATATCCAATAAGAGTCCCGTCAGAGATAAGTCCGGCCTTTTTCTTCGTAATAACCGGACTGGGATCATCACCCTGAACGAGAAGCCGTGTCATGACACCCCGCTCCACATCAACCGGATATGTCCGCTCAAAGATGCTATTTCCAACCCGTATCATATACTGGCCGGGTTTTACATCTGCAATTATTGCAGGGACATTGCCCATAAATGCTGAATCAAGATACACATCCAGATCCAATACCGGACTTTCAACAAAGACCGACCCATTGACGGGTGATGAGATACCGTCGGTCGGGACAATGGTCACCCGCTTCACAAACACTTCGGTTATCTTCTGGTCACCGGTTGCTGACCGCATAACAACCGAGAAGGAGAGATCATAAGCACCAGGAACACCCACCGGCAGTAACGTAAAACCAAAGTTTGCATGTTTACCCGGAGTAATATTCAGATCCCGCGAGATTTCAACAAATGAAGGAATCGCGGTAACTTTTGTCATATCCCCTTCATAGAGGAGACCAATCCTCCTCATCTCGTCCTGCCAGCTGACAAGACCGGTGTTCCTGAATGTGACCAGAACAGGGTAGGACTGACCGGGCAGTAAGGTGTCGGGGATGGTATCTGAAACATATGCTGGTCCAAAGCCGGAAGATGTCATCCACTGCTCTTGTGCACAAGCCGGAAATATAATGACAGGAATGACAAGGAAAATGAATAGTATGACAGGGACCATTCTGACCAGGCTCAAAGAATCAGATATACGTACAGCCTATTTATACTACCGGTTTAGGCCTTTCCGATGCTATCAAGATCTGCGATTAACTCATCCATCAGGTAATACCTGCCTGATTTTTTTCGTGATAACATCCGCAAAAGGATAGGATCATATCTCTCAAGACTTTTCCTGAAATCGGATGGTAATATCAGTTCATCCGGATGATCCTCAAAGGTTCCTTCATGCCCTGACACGTGAAATGCTTCAGGACTATAGGGGAGATAGCCGGTCAGGAGTTCATAAAAAATCACACCAAGCTGGTAGATATCCGTCCTTCGCCCGGGATTTCCAAACTTTTGCTCATCCCTCTGTTCCGGAGTAAGAAAAGCCGCAGTAGCATCCCTGACATCAGAATCCTTGACACAAAATCCAAGTTCATTCCTCCCCCTGGCAAACCCGGAGACCTTTGCACGGAGTTTTGGGGTCAGAAGAATATCACCGGTCTGGAGATGATAATGACGGACCCCTATCTCATGGGCATACCTCAGCCCTTCTGCTATATCACGGACAAGGGATATCGCATATTGTTCCCGGATTGGTTTTGGCAGGCCGGTCAGGGATGTATGAACCATCCCCTTGTATGATACCCCGTCAAGGTACTCATTCTCAAGATAGGACATATCATCAAGGAATTCGGATTTGAACAGGCGCACAATATTCGGATGACGAAGTGATCGCCACACCGCAGACTCTTTCTGAAGAATTTCACTCCCCGGCTGTTTTGAGTGTCCAACCTTCAAAGCCCTGACATCACCGCTCTCTTTTTTCCGCACCTTGTAGACACGGGCATATGAATCATCCCCGGCAACACCCAGTGGTTCATACCGGTCCCGCAGAGCATGAGGAAAACCCCAGATACCTTCAATATCCCGCCCTTCCTGATCAGGATCCTCAACATCAGGCAAAGATTCGTCTTCTTCAGTCTCAATGGGTTTTCTCTCCGAACTCTCCCCGTCACGCCGGGTTGTCCGGTCACTGACATTTTTCCTGGCTCCGGCCTCTGAACCGGCAGTTTTTCCGTGTTCTCGTCTGCGATCACCATCAGCAACACCTGATGCATCAGCACCACCCCCGGTACTTCCTCCTTTCCCATCCTTACTCCCCCCACGATGAAACCTGCTTTTTCCGTCAGCGGTTGGAGCAAGCAGAAGGAGCGGCCGGGTAAACTGCCTGACCGGGTGATGCTCTGGAATTCTCTTCGTATCCATCATGATGACCTGAAAACCAAAAAACAGGATTATGACACTGATAATGATGAGAGAGATATTATCAATTACCCAGCCAAGCGGGGTGAACTTCAGGAGTTGTTCTGTTGATACCGTTGGTTTTTCTGATGATGTCAGGTCAACCGAGACTCTGCTGACCGACCCCGGTTCTACCTGAACCTGCGCCCATTTCCGGTCATAATCAGGGTGGGAGATAGTAATCTCGTACTGGGCAGGATTCAGATCCGGCAGGGTAAGAGGAGTTGTTCCTTTCTCCTCACTTCCCATACTGACCATTGCACCGGACGGATCGGAATGAATGATAATTGATCCCACATTCCCGGATGAGACACCCTCTTTCGGTATGACCAGGATCTTTTTGGTAAACCCGTTCGGAAAAGGAGTATACTTATCTTCACCCTTCCGGGTTGACATCGAAAAACTGAGTTCATATTCTCCGGGTTTATCAGGAGGGGTCAGAACAAAGGGAAAGGAGATCTCTTCCTGGGTAGCTACTTTCATCCCCGCAGGAATGGGAGAAAAAACCGGGTCGACGGTGATGGATGACTGCAATCCCTGGTAGAGAAGACCGAACTTTTCAACCCCCCACTCCCATGAGACCATTCCATTGTTCCGAAATGAGATGACAACCGGATATGATGAACCGGCCTCCAGTGAGGAGGGGATCGTGTCTGATGAATAATCACCCTTGTAATAACCGACACCGGAGGTCTCGCCGATACTCAGGATATCATCTGCAGCATCTGTCACAGGGAAAGCAGAAACCAGAAAGGTAAGACAGATGACAACTGCCATACTCATCTTCATCCGGTTCATGCTTGATCTGTTCATACCAGGTACTCCGTCTATCATTCAGGGAAATGTATAAACAATTCTTAGACCTATGATTCAAAAATGCATCCATCTCAGTTTCTTAGACCAGATATAGAAACGATGAAGTATCCTGACTTAGAGGCACTCATCGATGAGCGGATTCAGTATACGGTCCATTATGCAGCAGAGCATTCCCCCTTTTATAAGAAATTCTACCGGGAGCACAATATCAGTCCTGATGACATCAAAAGTCATGAAGACCTGCTTGAACTCCCGGTCATAAGCGGGCATATCATCAGGGAAAACCAGCCGCCGGTCACCAATGATTTCATGTTTAAAAGCCTTGACTGGAAGGACATCTATACGATTCATGAAACAAGCGGGACGAGCGGCACCCCGAAGAGTTTTTTCCTCTCCTGGGATGACTGGAAACGGTATGCAGAAAAGTATGCCCGCATCTTTGTATCCCAGGGATTTACAGCAGAAGACCGGATGATCATCTGTGCCAGTTATGGTATGAATGTCGGAGCGAATACCATGACGCTTGCAGCCCGTGAAGTCGGGATGAGTATCATCCCCACCGGAAAATGCACCTTCCCCATCCGCCTTATCCAGTCTTATCAGCCGACAGGAATTGTGGGGAGCGTTTTTAAATTTTTACGACTGGCGCGACGGATGAAAGCCGAGGGAATGGATCCGGCAGATTCCAGTATCAGACGGCTGGTCGTGGGGGGTGAGAGTTTTGCTGATGAATCCAGGAATTATGTCAAAGAACTCTATGACTGTGAGGTGTTCAACAGTTATGGGAGCACGGAAGGGACCATGTGTGGAGAGTGTCAGGCAGTTGCCGGACTCCATGTTCCGGAGGATATCGTCCATCTGGATGTCCATGATCCCCGGCACCAGCGATTCCTGCCAGACGGTGAAGAGGGACATATCGTTCTTACGACCCTGCTCAAACCCGGAGAGCGATGCGGATCTCTGCTCATCAATTATGATACAGATGACACGACGAAAGTAATCAGCAGAAGCAGGTGCCCGTGCGGACGAACCCACATGAGGATTCTGAATCCATGGCGGGAAGCAGAGACCATCCCTATCTTCGAAGTTCCGATTAACCGGATAGACATCGAGCGTGCTGTCTTCCAGCCGGAAAACCTGCCATCACTCACCGGGGAGTACGAAGCATTTGTCTATGGCGAAGAAGAGAACGAGATAACTCTTCGTATATCAGTTGAAGCAGAAGACAAGGATGCCTGCAGTATCCATGACATCACCGATGTGATAACCGGGACAATCCTGAAACAAAAACCGGAACTCGTCGGGAGTTATGATGATGGAATATTCCAGATAATCGTCCACATTACCGGACCGGGAGGACTGGAACTTCACCATATCAGGGGAAGACCAAAAAGACTGATAGACCGAAGATAAAGAGAAAAAAAGCATTCACTTTTTTTGCAGGGTCTGAATCGCAGAAGAGACAATAATACCCAGTTGCTCCACGGTCCACATCTCTGTGTCCAGCACCAGATGATATGGACTGAGAGATCCGATATCAATATCATAATAGTGTTGATACCGGAGGGCTTCACATGCCTCCCGCTCATTTGTTGCCTGCATGGCTGCTGTGAGGTCAGAAAATTGATCCCGGTCAAATATTCGACTGACCCTGCACTCCAGCGATGCTTTCAGCCAGATCTTCAGGTCAGCTTCCTGAATCATCCAGCCGGACAATCTTCCCTCTGCAATAATATGAGTATTTGAAAGAGCAATCTCCCGTTGACGCTCATCGATCAGTTTGTCCACCGAGGGATCCTCCTCGCAGAAACTCCCAAACTCAGCCAGAGTAAGTCCCCGCTCCTTTGCCATCTGTCTGAAGACTTCTCCTGCAGAGATGACATCCAGCCGGTGTATCTCTGCAAGATGATAGGTGAGTGAGGTCGTTCCGCTCCCTGGCAGACCACTGATCGTAATGCGCATTACAAGCCCCCGATATCCAGTGCCTTTCTGATAACCTGTGAAAGGGTGATCGAACAGAGCATATACCATATGATCCATGCAGGAGCAGGACCAAGGATGAGATCGGTCAGATGAACAAGGCCAAAGAATGGCATGTTTATCATCGCATCAAAATGATTGAGGCGGAATATGAGCCAGAAGAATATCGGAAGGGTAATGACCATGATATACCCCATGGGCTTGAACTGAGCCTGGCTCATCTCCATCTGATCCTGCATCATCCTGGAGCGTTTGGTTTCAAGTTTTTTAATCTGCTTCTCATCTTTTGAGAGCATTGCTTCCCGGTATTCTTTTTGAAATTCCTTCATCCGGTTCTGCGTCTCTTTCATCTTTTTATAATTAATAGTATACTTCTGGATGATTGACGAGTAAAACCCGGTCATTGCGGAGAGAATGATGATCACAATGTAAAAAGGAATATGGAATGTGTCCACAAGCGGCCCGAGGACAACATTGAGTGAGGTTCCGAGTCCATCACGGACAGCCTCAATACTGGCGATAAATAATAGCCCCATAGCCAGAATCAGGGGCATCATACTCATGGTTGCGGACTTCGATCCTGCCATATGGTTTACCTGAGGACCTGAACCATCTCTTCTACTGCTTTTTCAAGCAGGAAGTCAGGGTTCTTGATATATCGTATAGTGCAGCCGGTCAGCATTGCATATGATGCTGCAACTGCACGGTTGAAATCCTGATGATCCTGAATATCACGGTATCCTTCGATATCACGGATCCTGGATGCATCTGATAATCTGCGCTTGAGGATCTGATCAGAATCAGTCTCAACAAGGATGATTAAGTCAGGTTTTAACTCTTTCAGGACCCATTCAGGAAGACCTGCAAGGAATCCTACCGGAGTTTTCACTGAAGCATGAGTATCGATGATAATATTACCATCGATCCGGGCAATCGCCTGTGAAGCCAGTTGCTGAAGTCGCTTCTGGGAATTTTTGTCAAGTTTCCGCATCTCATCACGGTCTTTGACAATATTCTCCTTTTGTGCAACTTCAAACATAAAAGAGCCAAAATTAATGCTCTGATATGGCACTCCTTCTTCTTCAAGCTGTCTAATTGACTCGGTAATGACCGAGGTCTTGCCGACCCCGGGCACTCCGGTAATAATGACTTTCTTCCCGGTCATACTGGTTTCTCTTTTATTCCTTACCAAAGAATGTTCGCATGAACGGATACATTTCCATGATCTGTTCACTGGCGATCTGTTCGTACAGCCGATAGGTAATTGAAACGGTAAGCAGCAGACCAGTACCGGAAACAGCACCAATCACACCAAAGAGGTTGGCTACTACCGACATTAATCCAATAAAAACCCCACCGATAACAGTGACACGGGGAATATACCGGTCAAGAACTTTCTCAAGAACGGCCGGGTTTCTACGGTATCCAGGTATTGACATTCCGGAGAGCTGAATCTGACGGGCAACTGCCTTGGAGTCAAGACCTGCAGTCTTCACCCAGAACAGAGCGAAGATGGCTCCTCCGACGACCATGATGGTAGTATCAATACCAAGTCTTGTCAGAACTTCCCAAGGGGCATGTCCACCGACAAAGTTTGGCATCCACCACATCCAGTCAGACGGGTGATTGATCGGAGCAAGGAACCACATCAGCCCACCGGTCGGCGTCTGCCCTTCAAATGTCCCGAAGATGGTAATACCTACATTATTCAGGAACAATCCGATCATCTGGACATTTGCCTGCAGAACACGGACAAGAATCATCGGAAGCACACTGGCGTAGATGAGTTTGACCGGGAACCGGGCCCTGGCACCACGAACCTGTGTGTGTGCCAGAGGGATCTCAACCCTGGTGGATTCCACATACACAATCAGCATGAAGATTGCGATGGTGGTAATGAATGCAATGAAATCTGTTCCGAAATACTGGATGAAATTCGCCCCATCAAGGACTACAGCGAACAGACGGGGAAAGAATCCGACCGGATACATATCATTCACAGGAGCCCAGTTAATGAACCCGTTAATGATTGCTTCTGAGATACCGGCAATGATGAAAAGTCCGACACCAGAGCCGATACCCCATTTGGTTACCACTTCATCCATCAGGAAGATGAGGACTCCACCGATACATATCTGAATAAAGATAAGTATCGCCAAAATCCCGCTGTTTCCTCCGAATAATGCCGAAGCAATAGCCGGGTCCGGCTTTAAAAATCCTCCGACAATCATGGGCAGGGCTTCAACTACGATCATGATGAAGATCATGAGTTTCTGAAGACCCATGTACTGGATCTGGCCCCTGATTTCTGAGGTGTCTATGTGAATAAGGTCAGCACCTTTGAGGAGCTGAAGAACGATTGAAGCGGTAACAATAGGACCGATTCCTAAGTGGACAATCGAACCGCTTGAACCGGCAAGCAGAGCACGGAAGTACTGGAACATATCCTGTGATTCAGGAGATAATCCGAAAACAGGAATATTCGTGAGAGCAAAGTATAAAATTAAAATTGCTGCTGTCCAGGCAAGTTTGTTCTTAAAATGAACATGGCCTTCTGGCGTTTTGACTGCCGGCATTTTGGCCAGAATTGGCTCCATCCGGTCGAGAATCTCACCCATTCAGAACCTCCCTGGTAGTAGATCAGGAGTGCAGGGGGTGACCAGCTTTTGCCGCGGTCTTTTGGATCGCTGACTGGGTGGACTCCTCTGCGGTGATATTTGTCTTGCTGGTGACCTGACCACCACCAAGAACCTTCTCAATTCCAATATCTGCTGTATTGAGAACGATTACATCGCCGTCCCGGGTTGCTGTCCCCTGCTCAAGAAGTGACGGGAGAATCTGATCAATCTGGCCGATATCCAGAACATTTCCAGTCATGGATGTGCGGTGATGGTGTTTAAATCCACAGGTACCATAGGTCCAGTTTGCATGGACTACTCCACGGACAAACTTGTGATCTCTGCTACCTCCTCTTCCACGGCCACCACGGTTCCCTGCTCCACGGCGGTTTTTGTGGGTTCCACCACCACAGGTTCTGGAACCCCGGTACTTGGAACGCTTATTTACTGGCATCTCAATTACCTCATTTTATAGAGGAGATCATTGATATTCTCCCCGTGATAGCCCAGCGAACCACCCTGCTGGACAGTCCTCTTCGTAGTCTTATACCCTTTCCGTGGCGGGTGAAGACGGAGCACCGGTTTAAGGCCCGGAACATCTGTCAGTCGTGCCTGCCCACCGGCAAGTGCTACTGCAAAGTCTGAAATTCCACCGTACTGGGAATTTTCCTTGACGTACTCATCGGTAAGACGAATGTCTCCGGCGAGACGTCCTCGGTTGGCAAGCAGCTCCTCAAGGGTTTTTGCATCCACTTCACCATATGCAATGAAATCCTTGACTTTCCGGATCATACCAACGTATGCCGGAGTGTCAGGGATCAGAACACAGTGGTTGATGTGATGCAGACGGAGCATCTTGAGCGTGTCTTTGATCTCACGACGGGTTTTTACCGTTCCGCGGACCTGTACAACCGCATACATCACTCCATTCCCCCGAGACGAATCATATTCGTTGCTTTCAGTGCGTGAAAGGTTGCCTTTGCATAGTTGATGGTGGTCCGGGTCTGTCCCTGGGTCTGTGCCCAGACATCACGGATACCTGCAAGCTCAAGCACCTTCTTACCGATATCTCCGGTAACAAGGCCGATACCCTGTGGTGCCGGACGGAGTGTCACACGGACACTTCCTGCATCGCCGGTGACCAGCATTGGAATTGAGTGCGGGTGGCTGCATCCACATTCCCATGAACCACAGCCACGGCGGACCTTAATCAGGTTAATTTTAGCGTTTACGATGGCCTTCTTGATGGCTTCACCGACCTGAGCGTCTTTTCCCTGTCCGAATCCGATGTACCCGTCGCGGTTTCCGACAACCACAACTGCTCTGAATTTTACCCGGCGACCAGAGTCGGTCATCCGCTGTACCATATTGATGTCGAGCACCTCATCGACGAGGTCCGGGAGGAATGCATCAACGATCTCAGGTTCCTTGATGGGTTTCCCGCTGCTGAGTATCTCGTCAATACTCTTTATCTCCCCTGCCTGGACCATACGTCCAAGGCCGGTCAGGGGCACCCATTCTGACTTGTCAAATGCCATATCAGTTCAGCTCCCCCATGATAGCGTCAACCGTCGCTGCAACGTTTGCAGGAAGATTGCCAGCCCTGTCCGGAGCATATTCCGCAATGTGTTCTCCTTTGCACCGCTCATCTGCCGGAAGGATCTCCTCATTGTGAGGGATATCAAAACCGGCCTCCACTGCACCCTTCAGGGCAGCAAATACCCGGGCACCCCGGGTTGCACGGTGAAGACCAATGTCCAGAATGGCTCCTTCCTGACCTGCCTTCAATGCCCGGACTGCAAGAAGCATCCCGGTGAGATAGGCTGCAGGAGTGTTGTTTAAGGATCCTTCATATCCGAACTTCCGGAGTTCTGAAGAATTCACTGCAACATGAGTCTTGTCCCCTTCCATGTGTGCAGTGATAATCTGACAGATGATGTGCCGGTTGGTCTTCCGTACAACCATACGTGGCTTTGTTGCAACAACAAGCCTTGTCCGGGCATGATAATTGGTTCTTCCTTCACGCCGACGGCGGAATGCTACAAAGTAGCGTGGGCCTGTTGCCATTACTGTTCCCTCCCGATCTCAATCTGTGCCTTCATGTGGGAAACAGTTCTGAACTGTCCTCCGGCAGCACGGCGGTAAAATTTCCGGTAAACCGACCGTTCAATATCTCCGGTCTCACGAAGTTCACGGAGTACACGACGCTGGGCGCGAATACGCTGAATCCAGCGGTCTTTACTATTGGTACGTGATCCTGCGGCTCCTTTCCTGCGACCAGGACCCTTACAGTGACCATAACTGCGCTTGGCCATCTGTACACGGGCTCTGCCACGGGAGTTTCCCCGCTTCTGATGGGCTGCAATAGCACCATCCTGGATCAGGTTTCTGATGTCTTCCCGTGAGATTGCCTGCTGGATTTCGGTGATCTTTTCAGGGTTGAACCATACACGGTTCACACCACATCCAAGAACATCAGCAGCGAGGCGTCTCTGACCAGAAATCTGACTCATTTACTCTTCCTCCTCGTTACGTTCCTCTTCAGTTGCAGCCTTCTCTGCAGATGCGTTCTTCTGTCCCGGATGAGTTGCGTCTTTCCAGTTCAGAATACGGATATTCAGTTCAGCTGCTTTGTTCTGCACCACTTCACGCTTTTTGCGCCCGACGGTTGCAGCAATCCGGATGGCATGGGTTGATGGATCTACTCCTACCAGGTCATTCAGATTGAATACACGAACTTCCTTCAGACCACACGGGTGCATACCTCTGACAGCAAGCGGGCTTCCATACCCAGGGGTTGGATGCGGGCCTTTTGCCTTCCGCAGTTTCCGCTGTTTGCTGTGCAGACCACGGGGACGTCTCCATGAATCACGGATGGTCTTCTTCTTGTCTACACCTTCACGTTTGAAGCGTGCATCTTTTGATTTCCGGACCTTCAGAAGCCGGCGGATTTCATCTGCCATTACTGCTCACTCCGTGAAACAATGTATATACCGTCCTGGAATACACGGGGATCCCGGTCCCGGATACGGGTTGCACGTTCAATGTTTGCTGCAGTCGAACCGACAACTTCCTTGTCAATACCTGTTACTGTAACTTCATCAGTCCCGATTTTTACTGTCGTTCCTGGAAGGATACGTGCGGTACGGGGGTACTTTTCACCTATGAAATTAACAATTTCAAGACGATCTCCCTGTACTTTTAACTGGATTGGGAAGTGGGCATATACAACTTTCATGCTGTACAGATAGCCCTTGGTAACACCGGTGCACATGTTGGAACAGTGACTTGCAAGGGTTCCTACCATTGAAGTTACTGCCTTCTTTTGTGATTCGGTTGTGAATCTGACATCTTCAGAGCCAATGGTGATATCAATACTTGGATACCACATGTCACGCTGAAGATTCCCTTTTGGTCCCTTCACATTGAGGACGGTCCCGTCCATTGTGACAGAAACTCCTGAGGGGATGGTTACTACTCTCTCAACGGCCATTCTTTCCCTCAGTATACATATCCAAGCAGTTCACCGCCGACTCCATTCCGGCGGGCATCATGATGTCCCATGACTCCTTTTGATGTGGAGATCATGAGCATGCCGATACTCTTGGACGGGAGGTACAGCTGTTCCCAGTATTCCATCTCATCAAGTGAGACAGAGTAACGGGGAGATATACAACCGCACTTATTGATCAACCCTGACATGACCACTTTGAACTGGCCACCACGTCCATCCTCAATCCGGGTATATTCCTTGATATATCCGGCTTCTTGCATAATGCGGAGGAGCTCACCAATCAGTTTGCCTGCTGGCTGGACAACACATTCTGCCCGGCCGGTGTCAGAGGCATTCTTTAGCGTGCTCATAGCATCCGCCACTGTATTCAGTCTTGCCATGAAACTCCCCTCAGTTCAGTTTTTTAAAGCCCATTTTCGGTGCCCATTCGCGGAAACACTGTCTGCAGAAGAAGATATTGTATCTGCGGACAAGTCCCTGTTTCCGGCCACAAAGCAGACATTCGTGGGAACCACGTCCAAAGATCTTGGTCCGCTCTTTCCCAGCCTTATTATTGGCCATTACTGTACCTCCACATTATAGCGGTCCTTGAGGAAGAGCTTCGCATCGTCAACAGTGACCAGCTGCTTAAGTGGCAGCTTCTTCTGCTGGATGTGTCGTCTTGCAATCCGGACACCATTTCGTCTGAGAACAACGGTGACGTCAAGGCCAAAGATACCAACTTTTGGATCATAACTCTGACCTGGATAATCAGTGTGTTCTTCAATACCAAAGGAAAAGTTGCCCTGTTTGTCAAATGCGCGGGAATTAATTTTATTCTCAACGATCTTGATCGAAGTTTCAAGGAACTTTTCTGCAGTATCTCCCCTGAGCGTAACCCGGCAGCTCATGGGTGCACCCTTCCGGATACCAAATGCCGGAAGAGTCTGCTTTGCGACACTCCGGACCGGAGTATTTCCGGTGATCTCGGAGATGATTCGCTCGGCATTTACCAGTTTGTCACCAGCTTCGCCGACACCCATGTGAACAACAACCTTGTCAACAGATAATGAACGGTTTGGGTTCATTCCTCAATCCCCCAGCGATCAATAGCGGGTGACTCCCGGCCGACCATAACAACATACTCGTCAATGGTCTCAAAGGACTCACCAGAGCTTTCATCCTTCAGGACGACACGGTTTGGAAGACTACCCGGAACCGGAATCTGCTCAATAATTCTGCCGACAACACCGGAGTGTTTTCCGCCGATGATCATTGCCATGTTTCCGGTCTGGAACGGGAAGTGATCAATAATCTCGTTCTTCTGTCCTTCCTTCAGGGACAGAACGATTGAGTCGCCGGACTTGTACTGCTTGTCGGTCAGGACATTTGATCCGTCACGAAGATTCAGCTGGGTCTTGCCACCTTTTACGATGGTTTTGTTCGTAATCTTCACAAGACGTGAAGCTGCTGCATCTTCATCGATCGGGATGGTAATATGACGTCCCTTTTTGTCACGAAGAATGCGGTAGTGTTTACCGCTCTTCGGAATGGAAACAATATCAAAGATACCGATTCCCATATCCGTGCGCCGTACCGGTCTGCCGTTTACGATGATTTCACGTTCACGAAGAACGTGCTTTGCTTCCTTCATGTTCCGGACAATGCCCATCTGGTCACGTGCCCAGACAACTACCGGAAGTGCATTTTTGTTATGCGGGCCTGGAGAGGTCTTTGTGACGAATTTTTCCGCCTTTCGTGCGATTCCCCATGACTTTGGTGATACAACCCGCTTGAGGTGATGTCCCATATTTACTCACCACTCAGTTTCTGTTCACGTCGCTTGTCCTCTAGGTTCAGCTCGGTAATCATCACATTGGATGGATCAACCGGGCGGGGAACTTCCGTACCATCTGCCTTCTTGACTGAGACTCCATCAACCACAATGCGTGCATCCCTGGTGATGACATAGTCAACTAATCCTTCAGTTCCGGCATGATCCCCACGAAGAACCTTTACCGTGTCGCCTTTGATAACGCGGATGCTCCGGCGCTTGTACTTCCCCTGCAGTTCCTTGGAAAGGGATGAATGAAGGAGCGAGCCACGCATATGATGCGGGGCATTGTACCGGGCTTTTCTCTGTTTTCTGGGCTGACTGCTAATTACTCGTACCATGCACCTGTCCTCACACAATGATGGTGGCCATAGAGCCGATACGGGGGTACCGGATTGCGACTTCACGGGCTACCGGGCCTTTGATTTCTGTTCCCCTTGGTTCGTTCTTGTCATCGACAACAACGACTGCATTATCCTCAAAGCTGAGACGAAGACCACTTGGACGGCGAATCTCCTTCTTCTGACGGATAACGACAGCGCGGACAAGTTTTCTCCGCATGTCAGGGGTACCCTTCTTTACTGAGACGGTTGCAATATCGGCAAGACCGAGCTTGGGCTGACGACGACGGACACCGTGGTATCCGAAGACAGACACAACCTGAACAACACGTGCTCCGGTGTTGTCTGCACAGATGAGCTTTGTTCCGGTACTGACTGCACGGGGGACCTTTATCCCAAGACCCTTCATGCCCGGTTCACCTCAACAACTACGTAGGTTTTTGTCTTGGAGAGCGGTCTGCACTCTGCTATACTAACCATGTCACCAACCCGTGCATGCAGGCATGGGGGGTTGTGTGCATGGATTTTTGAACTCCGTTTCTCGTATCGCTGATATTTTCTGACAAAATGGAGGTAGTCCCGCTGAACTACAATCGATCCTGTCATCTTATCGCTCACGACCTTGCCGGTGATCACCTGGCCGCGCACCGGCAAGGTGCCGTGAAACGGGCAGTTTACGTCACTGCAGTCCTTTTCGGGGACTGGGACGTTTAATCCGATATCTCTTGCCATTATGAGCCTCTATCTCTTGATTCGCATGTTGATACGTTTCTCAGGTGCCATGACAAGCACTGCACCGGTTACATCCACACGCTTTCCTGAAGGAAGGGTGAATCGGAAGATTACTCCCTTTTTCGCCACCTTTTTCACTTCGGTCCCGGTTCTTACAAAGACCATGTTTCTGGTCTCAAGAACAACCAGGCCGGAGATTCCGTTCAGGTACTGATTTTGTGCTTGTTCCACCCTGACATCCAGTCCGGTCAGTTCATGCCGGAGGATGTTCTGCGGGGTGATCATGCATGTATTCTACGGTTCTGCTCGGTTTTCATCCGGGCGATAGTCCGGCGGATTTCACGAATCCGACCAGCGTTTTCCGTGGAACCTCCGGCACTGACTTTTCCATGGTACTGGATCAGTTCCATCCGGAGTTTGTCAACCTGTTCGACAAGTTCTACATCAGAGAGCTGTGAAACATCCCGTGCACGGAAGATTGCCATTTACTCTTCCTCCATGAAGTCTTCAGGCTCATTGACGATTGCCTCAAGATCCAGGTCATCCTCCTCATATTCTGAGGAGATTTTGGTGATGTGAGCCATGTTCCGCTGCTTCTTGGTGACTTCTGCAGTAACCTCGAAGTGGTCAGGAAGCTGTGCACCCGGCGGAATGAGACGGACCTGGACACCAATAACACCCAGTTTCTTAATTGCAACTGCGTATCCCTTGTCAACCAGGGTGTTCACCGGATCACCGGAGTGCTTGATGTATCCTTCAGTAAACTTCTGAACACGGCCACGTGATCCGGTAAGCTTACCAGATATGACAACCTCGCATCCGAGTGCTCCGGATTCCATGATACGGCGGAGTGTTGAGGACCCTGCTTTTCTGAAATACCAACCGCGTTCAAGAGCACTTGCAAGCCGCTCAGCCATTATCTGTGCATTCAGGTTTGGATTGTCAACCTGCTGAACCTCAATCTGGGGAGATTCAACACCGTATGTAGTTGCAAGATCCTGTGTCAGGGCTCTGACAACCTTTCCGCCCTTACCGATAACAATACCCGGCTTTTCAGCAAAGATTGTCACCTGGGTTCCAAGAGGGGTCCGGATAAGGTCCATGCCACCATATCCTGCACGTTTCAGTTCGTGACCAAGGTGTCTTTCAACACGGACTTTCCTGACACCGTCTGCAACAAATTTTCGTTCTACTGCCACAATATCAGGCCTCCTGCTCGCGGACGACCAGCTCAATGTTCACTGTCTGGCGGTCTTTCGGAGTTGCACGTCCCATTGCACGGGGCATAAAGCTCCTTCTTCTGATGCCACGGTTTGCAGAAACATGGACAATCTGGAGCTGATCTCCTTCAAGTCCACTGTATTCTGCATTTTTCCGGACATTATTCAGCAGCCTGAGATATACCCGGCTTGCTTTCCGTGGGTACCGGCCGGCATCCCAGCCGACAAGACCCTTCCGGTGAGGGACATTCCGGTTAAACCGCTTGAACGGAATTGGCTTCTGAAGTGCAACAACACCCTCAAGGTATGCCGCTGCATCGTCAAGCTTCATGCCCCTGATAAACCCTGCAATCTCAATTGCATGTTTTGGGGAGATCGGAGCTTCGTTCACGCGTCCCCGGGCAATGTCCTTCCCGGTTACCTGGTTTGAATAATCAAATCTGGCCATATTCATCACTTCAGCGGAACGAACTTACTCGACCTGGTTGCACCAATACCGGCTGAACCGTGGGTAACCCGCCTTCTGGTTAATGCAAACTCTCCAAGGTAGTGGAACACAGATTCCGGCTGGAGTTCTACACGGATAAATTCCTTACCATTGTAGATCTCAATTTCACGACCGAGCATCTCTGGAAGAATGATCATATCTCGCTGATGAGTTCTGATTCGTGAATCTCCAGCCCGGAAATCTGAAAGGAGTTTTTCTTCTCCAATTGTCCAGCCACGGTTTACTTTTCTCCGTGCATAGGAAGGCATGACCGGAAGGAGATCCTGCAGGCTCATTTCACGAAGTTCATCAATCTTATAGCCATGGTAGGTAAATTCCTCCTTCCGTCGTGGCAGTTTCTTCTGTACTTTCTTTGCCATTCAGTTCACCTCCGTCCAGTCCGCCGGGCTGCAACATGTCCGACCTTTCTACCCGGAGAGGTTCCACGACTTACCGTCTTTGGTCTGCCTGGATGCTGATGACCACCGCCACCAAATGGGTGATCGATAACATTCATAGCAATACCTCTGACACGTGGCCAGTTGCTTGCAGTATTTTTCATCTTGTGGTACTTCTTACCGGCCTTGACGAACGGTTTTTCACTGCGACCTCCACCAGCAACAATACCGATGGTTGCACGACACTGACCATTGAACCACTTTGTTGAACCACTTGGCATACGGACTGCAACACGGCCTTCCATCTTATCGGTAACAGTTGCCTGCACACCACTTGCACGGACAAACTTGCCACCGTCATTCGGATATGCTTCAATATTACATACTGAAGCCCCGGTTGGAATTTCCTGAAGAGGAAGGGTGTTCCCGTTTTTGATCTCTGCTTCAGTACCCCAGGTCAGCAGATCGCCGATACCCATACCCTCTGTAACCAGGACGTAGGTGTTTTCTCCGTCCGGAACATCGACCAGGGCAATCGGGGTGTGACGTGCCGGATCATGTTCAATATCGATGATCTTGTAGCTGATGGTCTCCCCTGCACGCCCAAGGTGTTTCAGTGCTGCTTTGTAGCGGGATGAAGGTGCACGATATGTCGGGCCACCACGTCCACGACTCTGTGTAGTAATTCTATGTCCCATGCTGGCACCTCACATGATTCCAAGCCGGCTGAGAATCTCTTCAGCAGCTTTCGGGTTTGAAAAACTCACCATTGCTTTTTTCTCTCCCCGGTTGTTCATCAGGGTTCGGACACGGGTAACCGGCTGATCAAACATCTTTTCCATGGCTACCTTGATCTGACCCTTGGATGCTTTCCGATCAACAATAAACTGCAACTGACCGTCACGCTCAACGATCATGCTCGCCTTTTCTGTTGCATATGGATATTTCAGTATCATTACTGCTCGCCTCCGAGTTTTCTGACTGCATCTTCAGTCCAGAGGGTAAGGCGGGCTGAATGTGTACCTGGTGCCAGAAGTTCAACGTTCAGGTTGTCAACAAGGCACACATCCACTCCGGCAAGGTTTCTTGCTGCACGCAGCCGCTCATTTCCGGTAACGATAAGAAGACTCTTTCGCTGTTTATACCGGCGGCCACGGAGCTTTCCACGACCTGCACGAACCTTTCGGGAGCGTTCTGCACGCTCAACATCCCCGTAAACACCAATGGCACGGAGTGCTTCGATTACTTCCTTCGTCTTTTTCAGGGATTCAAAGTCGCCGGAAAGGACAAAGGGAAGTGAACCAGTAAACACATGACCACGGGAACGGACCAGTTCAGGAGAAATCGTCGCTGCGATTGCGGAGTTGAGAGCTTTTCGCTTCTCTTTCTGGTTGATGTTCCGAATCAGAACCTTCTCAACTTTAGGCGGATGTGCTTCACGTCCACCTTTTGCCTGTGGAACTTTTGCTGCGCGAGAGCTGTTTTTCAGACGCGGAACATGTGAAACACCACGACCACTTCCCCAACCAACTGCAGAGGCGGAAATTCCTGCATATACATATGCTCCGTGTGGCTGATAACGCCGGCTCTGCTGGGCGATTACTGCTTTCTTTATAAGATCAGGGCGAAATTCCGAGCTGAAGACCGGAGGAAGTTCAATCTCGTGTGCCACAGATCCGGTAAGTGTCAATACCTGTGCTTTCATCTACTTCACCCCTGCTTGGACTCCAGACTCATGAACCCGATAGCAGGCTCGCGAATCTTGTGTTCTCCCAGGCGCATTGCATGCCGGATACGGACAAGACGCTTTGAAGGTCCGGGAACAGAGCCCTTGATCAGAACATAGCGTGCCCGTACTTCTCCGTAATTAATGAACCCGCCTTCCGGAGTAATTTCTGCTCCATCTTCTCCGATTTTAATAAGGCGTTTGTTAAACTCGGTTCTCTGATGGTATCCCATCTGACCCATCATCGGAACCTGCCACCGGACATGGTGCGGAGTCCATGGTCCGAGAGTTCCGACATGTCGCTCTTTCTTTCCACGGGAGTGCTTTCTCTTCCGAAGGTGGACACCCCAGCGTTTTACCGGACCCTGGGTTCCTTTTCCTTTGGTGATGGCAGTCACATCGGTATACTGACCGACTTTGAAGAGTGACCGGACATCAAAGTCCTTGCCGAGCATGGAGAGGCCGTATTCGAACCGCTCTGTCATAGAACCGCCATCAATGCGGGTTTCCATGAGGTCCGGAACTTTCTTTGGAACACCGGTAAGAACGGAAGGACGAGTATAGGTCAGCGCGACGACATCCACAATCTTGTCTGCTTCAAGTGCCTCGCGGATCTTCTTCTCTGCCTCTTCGCGCTTGTAGTTCTTTGAAAGGTTCAGTCTCCGGCTCAGTTCCTTGTCAAAGGAGTCAGCCCAGACTTCCGTCAGAACGTGATTTCCATAGGTATCATGGCGATAGACCCGGATTGCGGCAACACGCATATCCGGAACTTCGATTACCGTAACCGGTACCATGATATCTTTTCCCTCGTTCGGGCTGTGGGCATGGTCATCGACCATAACGACATGAGTCATTCCCACTTTATATCCTGCAAAGCCCTGAAGTGCAGGTTCTCCCTGGTACGCGGGCCACGCATGATATTTTGGAACCGGGCTTTTTGCCCTCTTCCTCGGGCTGTATGCCAGAGAACCCATGCGAGGTCTGTGAATTGTTGGCATGTATCAATCAGTCCTTCTTTTCTGTATCTGGGTACACCCCGGAATTCCGGTAGTGCTTCGATGCAGGAAAGAGACACGGGACATGAGCTGCATATGCGCTTTCGCCATAATTGCTGCACGCCAGACGTACTACCAGATCCCTTCCTACCTCATGGAGTCCGTTTCGGATGTGCAGAAAATTCTGCCAGAATGACACTCACATGTGTAGACAGATCGGGCTTGTATCGTCCAGCTACCGGTCTCTCGTAAGATGCGTGATACTTCGGCTTATCCTGAAAACAGGATCCGGGCCGCATCGTCCACCCTTGCCGACATCACATCCCACTCTATCAGCCCATTGCAATTAAAGCAATTTTTGACCGCTTCATAGCTAAAAAAAGCCAGAATCAGTACATTCAGATAGTCAGAAGATCAAATCCCTGCTATCGAGGCTTCCCTAATATTCATCAAAATGAGGTATAAAGATTTGGCTTATTTCATTCAAAGTAGAGGTCACCATCATCCTTCAGGTACACCTCAATTTTTTCCCTGACCAGCCGGGATTTATTTTTTTCAGGGATTTCCTCACGAATCCGGTTCATCAACTGAATATTATCGTACCGGACCTTGATGCCAACCTTTTCAGCTTCATCATAAATCTTCTTTGATGCCTCAAAGAGGTCAGAACCCTTATCAACCGTACAGAGATGGCGTGCATCCAGACTGTAAAAAAAATCCAGAGTCTCCCGCGCCCGTTTGATATTCTCCATTGCAGACTTCTCAATGGTGCAGATATTTGCCTTTGAAGTCCGGATTATATCAGCAATCTGCTGCTGGGTAAGGCCAGCCCTTCTGTATCTGAGTACCTCCTTCTGCCGGTCTGTAAGTAACCCTTCTTTCATACAATCAATTGTTCACAAAAATTTAAACTGGTTTCGTTAACCTGCTCAATAATGAACCAATGTTAATGGAAACATCCCCTTCTCTTTTAAAGAAATTTTTTTACGCGCCATTTTGGCTATTTTAGTGAAAAATCGATTTCACAATATTTATTATGATATTTTGTCAAAGTATCGTTGAACACACAGAGGTGTAGAATGGTTGTAAAAGTAGGAATTGCAAAACTCGGAAATATTGCCAGCGGTGTAATGGCAGAACTTCTCCTCGATGAGCGTGCAGACCGTGAAGACATGCAGACCTTCATGGCAACATCCGGTACCAAGCTTCAGCCCGAAGATATCGACCGTGTTGTCACCAACATGAAGGCATGGGGCCCTGACTTCTGTATTGTCGTCTCACCAAACGGAGTTCTCCCAGGACCAAAAGGCGCACGTGAGGCACTTGGAGCAGCAGGTATTCCATGTGTTGTCATTACCGACGATATCACCACCAAGAAAGAAGAATGGGAAGCACTCAAGGCAAGCGAATTTGGATACATCATCATGAAGGGAGACTCCATGATTGGTGCACGCCGTGAATTCCTTGACCCCATCGAAATGGCAGACTACAATGGAAATCTGATCAAAGTCCTCTCTATCACTGGTGCATTCCGCAAACTCCAGATTGCTCTCGATGAAGTCATCGACCAGGTAAAAGCAGGAAAGAAGGGCAAGGACCTTGCACTCCCCAAGATTGTCATGTCTTCAGACAAGGCTGTTGAAGGAGAATTCAGCAACCCCTACGCATATGCCAAGGCACGTGCAGCATACGAAATCGCGCAGGCAGTAGCCGGTGTCAACGTCAAGGGTTGTTTCATGACCAAGGGCTTTGAGAACTACACCCCAATCGTTGCATCCGCACACGAGATGATGCGCCAGGCAACACTCCTCTGTGATGAAGCACGCGAGATGGAAAAGGCAACTGACGCTGTCATCCGCAAGCCGCACAAGAACGACGGTACCCGGGTTGCAAAGAAGACCCTCATCAGCAAACCTGAATAAATCAAAACCCACACGGGTTCTTTTTTTTCTATTCTTATGCACCGTTATTCGTACGCCAGAGCGCCCCGATATCTTCAGGTAACGAAAGAATAACCGGTTCGAGGTGAAGCTTTTCCATAAAAGCCGTATCGGATGTTGAAAGGGAATTTGGATTTATGCGTGCAATGAGAATTGCAAATGCAGAAAAATAATCGCGCTCTTTATCCGTACCGAAAAAAACCGATAAATTCCAGGCCCCATGACCAATATCCTGATAAAACGCAAGAACACGGACAAGATCATCTGAAAAAGAACGAACCGATTTTTTGAAATCCGACACGGTCACCCCGGGAAGGACACACCGTATCTCCTTTTCCCCGACTGGAACCGGGGGGGCGTACCAGAAAAGGCTCAAACCATCCAGAAAGCGTTCTGATGCTGCTTCATGGTCACAGAGTTCAGACCACCAGGACCGGGTATGTTTCTGAAAATAATCCCGGGACCTTTCAATATACTTCATGGGAAGCGTATCAGGAACAGGATCAGCAAGACCCTGAAGATGAGGATGAGGAAGCGATGCGCCGGCTGAAGGAAGAAAATTCCAGTTTATTGAAACATATCCGGGCTGATTTTCCATTACCTGTATCTGGGCCATGAGCGCATCGTACATCTGATCCCGGGTAAAGGAACGAACCTGGTGATCCCTGGTCATCACGGTCACAATATGATATGAAGCGAAAGGATAGAGGTTCGGAAAGGTAATACTCTCACCAATAGTAAGCCGTGAACCATCAGGGAATACCGGGGTTACTTCAGTAACCATACCTGCACAAAAGGGACATCCTTCCGGAGAATACACCGGAATGTCTGGGACTCCGATACCACGTTTCAAGCGTTCGGGACAGATACGTGCCTTCAGCCCGGTGAGTGTATCGATCCTGAACTCAATAAATCCGCTTCCATGTTCATGTCTACTGGTCTGAAACATCTCATCTTCCCAATATCCCCTATGAAGATATCAGTTTTGCCCCGATAGAGGAGTCCGGAAATAATATTCGGAACGGAGGCTTTACAGAGATTTATCTACCAATTCTCGCGTATACAAGAACCTTTCAAAAAAAAGATATGATATATGTTTTTACACAATGTATTTGCCGAGCAGGCGGATGGAGTTTACCATGTCCGGACCAAGTGGTGAGCCGAAGATGATCTGGGTAACACCAGACTTTATCAGGTCCTCACACTTCTGCTTGACAGTGTCCGGGTTTCCTGCGATGGTAAATGCATCAATAGTTGCATCATCGACATTCTCTCCTGCGGTCTTAAAGTCGAACTTTGCAAGTGCTGCCTTGATGTTTGCAACCTTGGCGAGATCGAGTCCGTGACGCTGGAGGAGGGGCTCTGGTGAACCGGCTGCGATGAATGCGGCAACAATCTTTGCTGCGTTCCGTGCCTTCTTCTCGTTCATGTCAATTGACATAGCGGTGTATGCACCAATGTCAAAGCCTTTCTTGCCTACCTTGTCACAGGCTGCCTTGATGATTGGGATGGCAACGTCGAAGTCCTTCGGGTTGGATGCGTTAATCAGGGCACCGTCTCCGATGGTTCCGGCAAGTTCAAGAACTTTTGGTCCCTGTGCTCCGATATAGACTGGAATTCCCTTCTTTCCAGGAAGGCTGACACCGGTGAGCTTTGCGCCATCGTAGTCAAAGAACTTCATTCCACTCTTTTTTACTTCTTCTCCGCCCCAGAGTTTGCGCATCTGCACAACTGCCTCCTCGAGACGACCAACTGGCTTGTCTGGAGCAATTGCAAGCTTCGGAAGGGTGGAAAGGTCACCTGGTCCGATTCCCATGACTGCACGGCCATCGGAGATCTCATTCAGAGTACATGCAAATGAAGCCATTGCAGCCGGAGTGTCGGTGAATGCATTCATAATTCCCGGACCCATCTTCAGGGTTGTAGTTGCCTGTGCAATTGCGGCAAGGGTCGGGTAGCAGTGGCGGTTGTTATAGTGGTTGGTGATCCATGCAAAATCGATATCTTTTGACTCTGCAAGCTTACAGTAGTTGACTACCTGTTTGACGGTAATGTTTCCCGGAACGAATTCTATTCCATAACTCAAGGTTAACACCTCATTTTTGTATTAATACCCATACCGGTAAAAATATTATGATTTGACATTGGAATTTTCAGGTTTTTTTGCCACTGAAAAGGAAAAATCGAAAAATATGAACCAATCAGGAAAAAAAATTCTTCAATATTCTGGATAACGCATCGGTTTCTCTCAGATAATCGCACATAATGTGGATATCTTAGGTACAGGAATCAGGAACACTTGTATCAGATGAACAGAATACATATACACAGGATCCTCTGTGAGCAAGTACGGGCGTGATGTAACACTATGAGACTGCTGATTCTCGGGCTTGGGACTGCAGGAAGTAAGATAGCAGACGCAATAATTCGACCATCTGGTCACTCCTCACGATGTTCAGACCTTCATGCCATTGCTGTTGACAATGACCCTGAAGTACTGGAGCATCTGACCCATATCGAAGAAGAGGCCAAATTTTACTTTCCGAAAGATGATATCGAAGCCCCGGAACTACTCACCACCCGGTTTACCATCGATGAAGTGAAATCAAAACTCAAAGGGTTTGATGTCGGGACGCATGACGCCATCCTGATATGTGCAGGCCTTGGGGGGGGGCTGGTAAGTCTTGTTCCACACTTAGTCTCGATAATCAGGGAGACCATGTTTGAACCCGTTTTCACCCTGGTCACTATACCGGCCGAAGATGAGGGTGAACCACGTCTTATCAGGGCCATGAAAAATCTGCAGATGATCCGCCCGCTGGTTGATGGGGTCATCATCTTTGACAACCAGCTTTGGCTTGATAAGGCACGGGGAGAACTCGCAGAAATAACCCTTCAAAGACCTGCAGGAATATCAGAAAAATTCTGGATTCCTGGGACATCGGAAAAGGAGAGCATTGAGCCATATGATCTGGTTAACCGGCATATTGCACGAAGGATCCGGTTACTGGTTCATGCAGGTGAGATCCAGAAGGGAGTTCCACAAACGGTTCTTGATTCCCGTGAGATCCTCAATACCATCACCGGAATGTCATACATCACCATTGGCCTCGCAGAAGAAGACCTTCCGGAACATGGCAGAATCAGCATCATCAGGCAACGAAGCGAGTCCCGTGTCGGGAAGCAGGAGCGGGCTGCCCGCATAGTCAAACTTGCAGAGAGAGCAGTATTCCGCGACATATCATCATATTGTGATTTTTCCACCGCACAAAAAGCCCTTATTCTGTTATCAGGCCCTGAAGAGGAGTTATCCATGAAAGGCTACATGGCCGTAAGAAAATGGATTGATGAAAGCATAGATGGGTTTGAGATGCGAGCGGGAGATATTCCGGTCTCATCCAGACAGTCAAACCGGGTTTCAGTTCTGATTGTCTTCTCAGGTCTGAAGACAGTCACCAGAGTTCAGGATCTCTATGAACGTTTTGGGCAAAAGAGAGAAGATAGTGAGTAGTTACCGGCCTACAACACGTGAAAAGGGTATGGTACCGGCACCAATCTCTGTCTTCAGTTTATATCCTGCTTCCACGGCGCACCCAATCGAATTCATCCCTGAAAATGACACCAGTGAGATCCGGTGAGGATCGGTCAGCAGATTAAAAATTCTCCCTTTTCCCATCATAAGTGGAAACCGAAACCCGGAGGCCTGCATCTCACGTATCAGAGCCTGCCCGCGCTCTTCAGCTGCACCAGGAATCTGTCTGACATTCGCCAGCAATAATCCTGAACCCGTATTGATATATTGGTTAATGGAAGTCAGTCCTGCCCCGATAAAGAGCTGCAGTGAGTCAACCGTTGAACCCTGGTACCCGATGATATTCATAAACCTGACAGGTTTTTTATTCTCAATCTGGATCGTTCCACCATAGGCAACCTTTACCGGAATGCCATTATGCTGGAAAACACCGTCCATGGTAATACTGCAGACCGTAAGAATACCCGTATGACCGGGGGGTATCCGTGGATCCCGGTCAATAACTGAATATCCTGAAAAGAAACTACATCCCGCATCCCTGACCTTGTCAAACATCTGCGAGACAGGTTCAAATATTTCATCAGGGACTATCGTGAGGTTATATGCCACATCCCCGGTAGAGGTCTCCGGATCAAAGGTACTCCTGAATGCAAGCCGTTCAAGTTTCGATATTACAAACCCGATCCGGTCGTCAACAAGAGCCCGATCCGTCTCCATGATCCCGGACGGGGTGAGAATCCTCCCCTGATTGCCAACCTTTTCAGTAAAACCCCGGGTATCAAGATACCTGAGATAATACTGAACCGCCCGGTCTGTCATCACATATCCCCGCTCTGCCAGCATTTCAGACAGACGTTTGGCCCCCATCGGCTCCTGGTGTTCCTTGAGGATACGAAGAATTTCGATGTATTTGTGTTCGGTCTTTATCATCGTGCTGTTACCACCCCATGACTATCCTGATACCTGCCGGAATACCCGGTAGTAGGTATGTCTACCTGCTGAAAGACCATCTGCACTATTCTGTCACCCTCCTGTACAGATACATCTTCTGTTCCGCAATTATACAAGCACAACGTGAGATGACCACGAAAACCAGGATCAACGAACCCTCCACTAATAAAAATTCCGCGCCGTGCAAATGAGGAACGACACCGGAGCGTAGCTGCAATGTCCACAGGAAGTTCAACCCATTCCTTACTTGCAAGAAGCGTCATCATATTCCTTCGGATGACTGAAGGTTCTGATGCTCGCAGATCATAGGAAGCCGGTTGCTGACTCTCTTCAGCATAGGGATTGAGAATAATGCCTCCTTCTTCATCAGATAACTGAAGACGGGCTCGGATTGACTGCGATGACAAAATCATATCCTAAAGGTGGGAGAATAAAGATTATCAGCCTATGGATTGTAAATCTGAGGGGCTCCATAGGGTAGCGGATATCCTACCGGGCT
>CAYWHV010000002.1:0-1520 GCA_964458045.1 uncultured Methanospirillum sp. | reverse complement strand
CCGGGAACGTATGGAATCTGACGAGAGGATCATACCTAATGGTGGGATAAAAATGATTATTAGCCTATGGATGGAATCTGTGAGGGGGATCCATAGGGTAGCGGATATCCTACCGGGCTTCGGACCCGGAGACGTGGGTTCGATTCCCACTGGATCCGTCTCTTTTACAACGACTTTCTTCGGTTGCTGTGACTTCTTCTGCGGGGTCGTTGTCGTTTTGAAAGGATCACATAGAGACCTGCCCCGGCGATAAGAAGGATCAGTACAGCTGCCACAGGAATGAACGGAAAGGGTGCAGAGGAATTACTGCTTACCGTGGCCGGATTATGAAGGATTATGATATTTGGATTCGTTTCTGTATTCGCAGCGGTTGAGTTGGGATAATAGCCCCCTTTCTCAGCCTTGATGCGATACATTTTCCCTTCGATAGCAGGGAGCAGACATGTCCCGTTCATATCCGTCTCACATGAGTTCAGGGTTTCCTGGGCATCGCCAAGAAGGAAGACTGACACATTCCGTAACGGAGTACCATATGCATCACTGACCATCGCTTCCAGGTCGATGAACTCACTTTCGAGCACAATGATGAGTTCACCGGTCTCTTTCCCCGGAGTGAAGGTCATGGTATTTCTCTTATAGCCATCACGGTCCACAATGAATTCATATGGCCTGATCTCAAGTGACGGGACCATCAGCCGGCCAAATTCATTGGTATCACCGATCATGACACCATCCATCTGAACAGATGCATTGGACAGGGGTTTTTGATCTTTATTGTACACAGAAACAAAAACCGTGGATTTCGCTTTTACCAGGGGAAAGTCAACCACCTGATCCTCAAAAGAGATGGTCCTGGTAACATGTGATGGCTCATACCCGTCTGCAGAGATATCAAAAATATGTTCAATATTCCGGCTTATGTTTGAGATGAGGATACCCCGATCATTTGTACTTCCGATTTTTATTCCATCGCTCTCTATATGAGCAGATTGAATCGGATATGAACTTGCAGAATCCAGAACACGTATCGAGATTCGATCATTTCGAACAAGAGAATACTGAACAGTTGTCGAGTCTCCCCCGGTTACAACCGTATCATGAGTTGCCTGAAAGTTCGGTGCATTGATCTCAAGGCTGTATACCTGGTCTGCACGTAAGCCAAGAGAAGCCTTCCCTTCAAAACCGGAACGGGCTTCGTGCCTGATACCATCCTCACTGGTTACAACGATATATGCATCCTGCACTGGAATCAGTGTATCTGCATCAAATACTTCCACGTACAGAGTGCTGTTTCGAACCAGAAGCGGGACCAGGATCGCAGTATCATTCTCTGCCGGAGATCCGGTCCATTCGGTATAACCCCCCTTTACAACCCTGATACTTGGCAGATAACCATCAAAAATCAGGTTATAGGCACCATTGACATCTGTCTTTCCTGCAATTTTTCCGTCTGTATAGATAATCGCTTCAGGTATCAGCACAGTTCTGTCAGACTGTTCAAATACAATGACCATCACCGA
>CAYWHV010000001.1:0-36344 GCA_964458045.1 uncultured Methanospirillum sp. | reverse complement strand
GGGGTATCCTCTCCACCGGCTATGAAGGGAAGATGAATGAGCAGAAGTTCATCGATAAGATCTTCCTGGAACATGTTTCCGTTCAGGGTTGACCCACCTTCAATCATCAGGGATTTTACATTATATTTCTCGTAGAGTAATCGCATCAGGGCAGGGAGGTCTACCAAATCCTCACCACAGATCTCAATGTGAGCACCCTTTTCTGCTAATGCTGTACATTTTTCCTTATCAGCACGGGCGGATACCGCAATAATGGTTGGCGCATCAGGTGAGAGGATGTTTGCATCCGTGGAAATATCCGCGTTTGAAGACGGGATGACCCGGATTGGATTTTTTCCCTCAACATGTCTGACGGTGAGAAAAGAGTTGTCTATCCGGATGGTATTCGCTCCGACCATAATTGCATCAGAATCAGCCCGAATCTGATGAAGCAGAACTTCTGCCTCATGAGACATAAACTGCATCAGGAGCTTGGATGAAGCGCCCCTGGTAACCGTGAGTTTTCCATCAATGGTCACTTCTGATACAAGGGTGACATAAGGGCGATTGAGATGGTCGGACATATGTAGCAGTACTGTTTGATGGAGCAGGACTAATATATACTGTGAGATTTGAATTGATTTTACGATCTCATAGAGGAAAGTTCATCAGGAGCTTTGGAAAGGGAGCACTTCCATCGGCAGAAATATCACATATCATTATCAACGACTGAGCGAAGAATGAATATTACTGCATTTCGGTACAAGTTTATCAGGTATCTCGAGCCGATAGCAGAAATATGCAAAAAGGCCGGGTTGTCTCCCAACACTATCACGATATTATCTATTCTGACCGGCTGTATCTGCTCAGTATCCTATATTTTTCACTCGTATTTTATCGGCAGCCTATTTCTGTTCTGTTCGGCAATCCTTGATCTTATCGATGGCTCAGTGGCCCGTATGACCGGAAGGGAAACCCCGTTCGGAGCGGTTTTTGACTGGATTGCAGATAAATATGTTGACACAATCGTCCTTCTTGGGGTTGGTCTTTCAGGAATTCCCATTATCTCCGGACTCTTAAAAGTCTCTCCGGTCTGGGATTTTGGTATCGTGGCAGTTGCCATAATCGGGTCGATGATGAACACATTCATAAAACCCGTGACCTATGCCGAAATAGGGTTTACCGAACGAAAAGAAGGAAAGATTGATGATCCCCTTGAAGGAATCGGATTTTTTGGCCGGCCTGAAACCGTTCTGGTCCTTGTTCTCGGAGGCCTGTCAGGATTTATCTGGATATCTGTTCTTATAATTGCAATATGTACTAATCTTTCCGCACTTCAGAGGATTGTGTATCTTTACCGGCGATACTCTTAATCTCTTTTTCATACGACTGGACAAGATCCCCGGCAAAATCTCCGAGAGCAGGGATGAGTCTGAAAAGGCTGTAGGCAAGAGCAATAAGGAAGATCAATGCTACACCTTCTGCGAAAATATTATGTGCCCAGAAAAAACTGGAGTACCCATATTCCGTATTGCCCGAAACATCCGGCAGCCATGCAAATGACTGACTTGTATAGGTAATAATTACTCCAGCATTTCGAAACAGGTTCAGGATATAGATAACCGGAGCAATGAGGAGAAATGCAAGACATTTTTGCCTGGTTGTTGTAGGCACTGCAGATGCGACACCGAGCATGATTGCAATAGCCTGAATACCTGTACATGCCAGGATTATTTCGACCCTGAAAAATCCACTTTGAAAGGTGTTCCACAGCACAAGATATGCCGGGTACCCCAGAAGATGCAGGACAAGATAGGTGTGGTGGACAACAACTCCTATCAGGTAGTTTCCTATCTCTTCTATAAACGCGAATGGCGCATAGATAATAAAGGCAACGCCTGCGGCCCGTGTCAGGCTGAATACCGCAGCATTCCCCTTTAGAAGAAGCCGTGTGGTAATGATAAGGAAAGGAATTGATAGTGCTGCCATCACCGGATACAAAATATTACTATCTTCTATCCATGTCGGAAGACCGCCGATAAAGACAACAATAATGGTTGTCCAGGCAATGATGGCTGCAATGGTCCGGTGTCTTCCCGGGAAAAGTGCAAGAAGGAAAAACAGACAGGAAACTGGAATAAGAAGTTCAAACATTTCCCATATTGTCTGAATGATAATCTGATAATTGTTCTCTCACTTTTATATGTGACTGTCAGTAATGCGAGGCATGCTGTATATTTTAAATGTTTCTTTGTCAGACCTTATGTGTATGTTTTGTGAGAAGTGCGGAAAATTATTGAAAAATCAGGGAGGCTCTTTCATCTGTACCTCCTGTGGCTGGGAAAAAGAAGGCCATGGAGAAGCAAAGATGAAGATCACCGATAAAATGAAGGAGAAAGAGATCGTTATTGTCGAGGATACCGATTCAATCCGCACCTTGCCCACCATTAAAGTAAAATGCCCAAATTGTGGGAATGGAGAGGCGTTCTGGTGGCTCCGGCAGCTCCGGTCTGCAGATGAAAGTGAGGTCAGGTTCTTTAGATGTACGAATAGTAAGTGTAACCACACCTGGCGTGAGTACGACTAAATTCAATACAATAAAATTTATTCATCACCATATTATAAAAATCATTTTTTTCTAACCAGTCAGGAGAGGTCATGGTTAGATTTTCCGATTCCCTTTTCTCCGACCAGATGTTATTGAACGCCTGGTCTGCACCGATGTTCTGAACCGGAGTGATTCATTCACCAGACTTTTAACCCATGAATCCATTGAGACCTCAATCTCTTCAGGTGTCAGATTATACATACAGGGCCATCGCAGAAGATCTGATACCTCCTCCAACTCCCACCGACGGTTTTGAGCACCCTGCTTTTCATCCTTCCCCAGATTACATCTTCCAAGTCCGGTATCGGTTGTGTACACAAAGAATGCACACACAGAGCATGGTCTTATCTGACGCTTTTCTGGTGGGGTTGCAACCATGGTTCAATAAAATAATTGGGCGGGGGAGTACTTACAATCCCTGTATCTGAAGGAACCACAATACACCAGACAAACCTGCCACAAATACAAGGACTACTATCCATCGCGGGAGATGAATACATTCAGGTATTGTCTCTACAGGAAACTGACCGATCGAGAGAATCTTTTCATTTATGACTGGATAAAAATGTGCAAAAAGACCGGTCCCGATAAGAATACCAACCGCTCCTC
Source organism: uncultured Methanospirillum sp. (assembly GCA_964458045.1). Classification (GTDB taxonomy): domain Archaea; phylum Halobacteriota; class Methanomicrobia; order Methanomicrobiales; family Methanospirillaceae; genus Methanospirillum. Next base: position 33,148 of record CAYWHV010000001.1, on the reverse strand, counting down.
CGAGAAGGGCGTCCATCTGCCCCTGTCCAATCGCACCGGCTACAGTGCCAGGGCAGTACCCAAGAAGGGCGAATCCTATTCCGAATATCAACCCCCCGATAGCACTGGACCCTATCGAACCCTTAAAAGTGTGAAATTCTATCAGATTCAGGCTTTTCATAACATGAATACCAATCATACCAACAATCATTGCCGAAACCATCACTTTTACGACCGTAAAATCTGTCAGAAGCAACTGACCGATGATGGTATCATAACTGGTAACTCCTCCTTTCTGCAGGCAAAAACCAAACCCGATCCCAATGAGAAGCCCGAATACTTTCTGGAGGGGCTGATTGTTGTAAATATGTGTCAACATAATCATCACTCACCATGAGAAGATTATCATTGCTGTCCCGATACCGGCAATAAAAAAGCCCATAACCGCTACCAGACTTGCGAGTGATAACTGAGCCATTCCGGATATGCCATGCCCGCTTGTGCATCCCCATGACCACCGGGCACCAAGTCCCATCATGATACCCCCAACCAGGGCCATGAGAAACCGCAAAAGAATATTATCACCAAATGCAGCCTGAAATGTTTGTGGAATAAAGGATATCTGAAATGTTCCGGAGAGGGCCGAAGAGATAAATGCTCCCAGAATGATTCCAAAAACCATCATCCACTGCCATTCAATCTCGGGCACAAACATCTTGTAGTATTCATTGTTTTTTATCTTCGCAGGAGAGATTAAACCCTCTATCATACCAGATGTCCGGCTAAATGCAGTACTACATCCGAGTGGCTTGTTTGAAAAAAGGAATGAACACCAGAGCAGAAGACCAATCCCTGCACCGGCAAGATATGGAGACCAGTGTGACTCAAAGAGGAGATCAAGCATACCATTGATCTTATTTCTTAAGATTTGAAGGGATCGGAACACGGCAACAAAGAAAATTTATTGGAGTTATTGTGTTTTATTCAAATTAAACAGATAATATAATAATACATCAATAAACTCATTTCCCTGTTTATAGAGTGAAATATTCTGAATGATATCTTCTTTCGGATAATCCTGGTGAGTTATACCGGTATCTTTTTCAATAAGGTTTAAAAACATCCGGATATCATGCTCATCGAGTTCCGGGTGAAACTGCAGACCTACAACGGAATTTTTATAAACAAATCCCTGGTTTGGGCAGGCAGTTGATTGAAAAAGAGGGACTGCCCCAGATGGGATTGAAAACGTATCCTGGTGCCATTGAAAGACCGTCAAAAGATCCGGAATTATTGAAGAGAACAGGCGGTTCTCTGTTGCCCGTTCATTGTGAGAAACTGACACCCAGCCATACTCCGGGTCTGGAAGTCTGGTAACTGTCCCTCCCAGAACATCGGAGATAAGTTGCGCACCAAGACAGATCCCCAGCACCGGTATTTTTCTGTCAATAACTTTTCGAATGAATTTCTTCTCTTCAATAAGCCAGGGATACTTCTCATGCTCATAAATATTCATCGGACCTCCCATGATAATCAAAAAGGAGACCGTGTCCACTTCAGGAAGAATGTCACCCTTGTACAGGTTGACATCACGAATGGGAATTGAGTGAAGATTGAACCATTTCGAGATATAACATGGCTGTTCATAAGGAGCATGCTGGAGCGCGACTGCTGATTTCATCTTCGTTTGAATATTTGATGAAGATTGGATTACCATAATCAATGTACCTGATTTATTGATTTTTACTCATCATAGTATACTATGAAATTATTTTTCGTTCCCGGAATAATTCTGCTGACACTGTGTACCATTCTCGTTGGTTCAGTTTTTGCAGATATCCAGGTAAATTCATCATATAACACGGGAGACTCAATTGTAATCGGGGGGACAACGAATTTTAATACCGATAATTCAGTCCTCATTGAGATATGGCCTGCCTCATTCGGCCCAAAGGGCAAGTATGAACCAACTATGAATGGAGGCGGCTCTGTTGTTGTTCCGGTTCAGGGTGGGAACAATTTGAATTACCACTGGAGTGGTTCTTTTGATACAGCCGGGTGGGTGCCAGATACCTACATGGTCAGAGCGGAAGTCATCGGAAAAGACTATGTTGAAACCATAATTTTTGACCTGGTTGAAAAAAGTGAGATGGAGCCTGCAACCCCTGCTCCTACCCTGGTTCAGTCTGAAATAAACCGGACAGAGAGTACCCCGGATGTGACTCCAGTCTTACCTGAAGAGATTCCAACTGAACAAATTCCTGATATAACACCGGTACAGACACAAAAAAGTCCATTGAATGGGATAACTGTTGTATTATCCCTGTGTATCCTGACCGGGAGCCTGGTTATGATGGCGTCTCGCCGATAAATTCATTTAATTTTTCTTTGAAATATTTTTCAACCTCAATCATTGTTTCTTTTTTGCCCCGTGCAGCAATAAGATTCCTGACATCCCCATCCATATTTGCAAATGTAAGAGACTCTGACCGCTCCACGAGCTCAACATCAAATGTATTGATTATTTCCCGAATTATCGTCCGCGGAGTTCCCGGGGGAAAAACAAGGTCATAATATTGCTCTTCTTCCATGATTTAAGGTTTAAGATTATTCATGGATGAGCATTTCCTTTTGATTGTAAAAAAAGTGTTATCTGCCGATGGCAATCCGCCGTGACATGATACATTTTCCTCCCCGTATTCCACCGATTGGTATACCGGGCTTTCCAAGGGAATTCATGCATCGTCCCATGAGAGCTGCTCCACGGGCCAGACCATCATCCACAAATACCACATGATCAACCGGGTTTTGGAAGAATTTTCTCTCAACAATTCCCTGAAGGATATATTCCGGCTTTTTCCCGGAGATTGCAGCCCGGCCGGTAAACCCAATGGAACTATCCGGATAAATCATGCCTTGTTCATGCACAACATCAACCATGCGCAGGGCCATCCTGGCACACACGTGATCGATAACCTCATTCAGAACCGTTAAGGAGTGTTTCGTGATGATCTCTTTTCCCAGCTCTCCAAGTTTTATAAGATTGGAACCATTTGTACCCGCATCGACTCCGATTAATGCAACACCGGACTCCATGGCTACTTCAGCATACACCGGTACCATACCATACCGTTTTCGTTCTTTTGGGACGAGTTCAACCGAGATCAGGTCATGGCATTGATCCACATATGAATTGACAACGTCAGAGGATTTCCGTGACCCAATTACTGCAGATAACCGGCTCTTCTCCCCAAATACATCAAGGGCGGTTCCGTTTTTCTCATTGACAAGCCCGGTTCCTTTCACGATAGCATCAGGGATAGCGCCTGCAAGACCGCAGAAATTTCCGATTGTCTTCGCAAATGGATTTGTGGACTGTGGATCAACGGTTGAAGTAATCCGGCCATCGAGTGTAGTTCCAAAATCAATAGAGATACAGGGATTTCTAAAATCTACAGGAGTCCATTTTGCGCCTTCCTTAATTCCCGCCATTGCAAGTTCTCCCTCCATTTCATTTGCAACCATCTCAACTCCGGTGTTCCCCTGAGGAGGAACAACACCAGCAACCGCCCCTGAAAAGTTTACCCGGTCTGCAAAGGAGAAGGGTTGTAACTTCTGCGACTGGTTCATCTTGGACATTGGCGGGGTCATCTTTTTTGGAGGAACCCCTGCTTCGAGGCAGCCATTTGCAAGTGCAATTACAAAATCACCGACCTGATCCGGTGAATCCATTGCTGCAACAACCCCGGTACTTCTCACGACAAAATCAAGGTCTTTTTTTATGTCAAGTTTTGCATCCTTATGGCATTTGATAAGGGTGTCACGCACCAGCTCGGTTACTGATTCACGAGTCAGTTCTGTGCCATCAAGGGTCCTGCCAAATATCTCCTCACCCGGATTCGGGGATCTGACATCGCGGCTCATACTGACGGTCTTATTGATGACATAACACATACCTGTTTCAAGGTTCACACCGGTCAGAATGCATTTCGTTGTTGTATTTCCCATCTCTACTGATGCAACAATGAAGTATGGTTTCTCATCATATTCCCGGCATTCCATGCCCGGCCCCCTGACAATCAGAGGAGGGGGAGGACTTTCGACAATGTGGGGTTTTGATGAAGGTTTAAAAAATTTGTCGAAGATTCCAGGATTCATGAAAACCTGTGATTCCGGGTGTACGATATAAGTTTCGATTTGACTGCGGGAACAAAGAGTATCTATAAATGGTGCCGACATCAGAAATTTACCATTATGGCTGATCCACACTTTTGTCAGAATTGTCAGTTTTGCGTCCCGATTCTTGGAAAAAACAAAGAAATATTACGCTTTGAGTGCTGGAGAAATCCTCCGGTCCCGGTTTATGCCGGAAGTGACAATGATGGGAAATATAAGATAATCCATATCAGACCAAAAGTTGAATCAAGCTGGAAATGTTCTGAATGGAAAGAGAAAAAGATGGGATTCTGGTGAGCAAACCGGACAGATCAACCCCTGCATCAGGGAAGAACCAATCCCTGTCACTTCACGAAAACAGTGTGAGTTTCGGAAACTCTTCTGCGTTCAAATGAGTGAGCAGGATATTTTCCTCTAATATCTTTTGAATATTATAAGAATATATCGTATAGATTCGTTTATAGGTAATCCGGTTTCCATTCTTTTTCTCTTCACCAGATGTTTCAAGGGTTAATGGATCTGAAATCAGATAATAATCAGGTTGAATCTGGAACACTTTTTTAGAATTATCCCATCCCGACCCGGTCGCCAGATAGGTTTCATAAATCCCATCAGGAACATTTTTTATCGTGACCGATGCACCGCCTGGAACCAGAACCGTAAAATCAGGATTTGGCCATTCAGGTTTTTGAATGCCAAACACAATATCCAGTTTATTGTTAATATTATCAATATTAAGGATATTTAATCCGTTTTTGGGAGCTCTTCCATAAATAATAGCCCCCGGAATAATTCCTGATTCATCGTCCAGAGGGTTTGTCATATGGACCGGTGGTGGCTGTGTGTGCGGTATTGAAACATAATGAGGACTGCTCACATAGGTCACATTTCCTGAAATAAAATCCACGTACTCCTCTTCTATTTCAAAGGCAGAACTTACTCCCCACCCACACAGAATCAGACATACAAATATGAACAATAGGAGGATTACTCTGATATTGTAGAATTCCTTTCGCGGATAAACTGTCTCCATACAAGAGAATTATTCATCAGGTACATAAATTTTCTGTCGTTAATCTCACATAATGGACTTTATCTACTCGTCTGTGTACATATCTAAAAGATATAGAGAGGTTTGAATATGGTAGTCAGAAAAGTTACTGAACGTGTGTTCTCAATCGGAACGATTGATTGGGACAGAAGGCTTTTTGACAGTCTCATTCCCCTTCCAGATGGAACATCATATAACTCCTATCTCATCAGGGGTTCGGAGAAAACTGCTCTTATAGATACTGTTGATCCTTCACATGAAGAAGAATTTATCACCAATATTGTTCGTGCCGGCTGTGACCGGATTGATGCAATCATTATCAATCATGCAGAGCAGGACCATGCAGGAACTCTCCCCATTATATTAGAATTATTCCCCAGCGCAAAAGTATACTGCACAGAAAAATGTAAAGACCTCATCGGACATCTTCTCGATGTTCCTGCAGACAGAGTACATGTTGTAAAAACCGGAGATTCTCTTGACCTTGGAGGAATGACCCTTCAGTTCATCGAGTACCCCTGGGTTCACTGGCCGGAAACCATGGTCACCTATTGCCCGGAAGAAAAAATCCTCTTCCCCTGCGATCTGTTCGGGTCGCATTATGCAACATCATCTCTGTATATGGATGAACCATGCAGGACAGAGATCTCTGCCAAACGCTATTACGCAGAAATTATGATGCCGTTCCGTGGTAGCATCAGCAAGTATCTGGAATCCATATCACAGATGGATCTTGCAATCATCGCACCAAGTCATGGACCGCTCCATGACAATCCGAAATGGATACTTGACAGATACAAAGAATGGACTGATGATACCGTAAAAAACAAGGTATTAATTCCCTTTGTATCGATGCATGGCAGTACCGAGCGAATGGTTCGTATCCTGACAGACTTACTCATTGAACGCGATATCGGTGTAAAACCATTCAATCTGACTGATGCTGACACCGGGCTTCTTGCAATGGAACTCGTTGATGCTGCAACGGTAATTCTTGCAACTCCTACCGTCCTTTTCGGTCCACATCCGGCCATGGTCAATGCAGTCTACCTTGCAAACCTGGTAAAACCCAAAACCAAATACGCAACTATAATCGGTTCATTTGGGTGGGGAGGCAAAACCATTGATGTAATCCAGTCAATGATACCTCATATCAAAGCAGAAATTCTTCCTCCGGTGTATATCCAGGGAGCACCTGATGAAAAAACCAGGGATGAACTTGTAAAACTGGCAGATACAATTGCACAGAAACATGCATCTGATCCGGCAATTATTAAGGCCCACTGAGTATGTGTAAAACAGATAATAGATTATGAAAAAACCTGAGAATTTCCGTGAAGTCATTCGACATTCTCCACAGGTCTATCTGATAGGAGTTGCAGGAGATTCCGGTTCAGGAAAGTCAACATTTACAAAGGCAATATCAGATATATTCGGTGATGAACTGGTCTCTTCAATCACCGTTGATGATTACCATCTCTATGACAGGAAAACCCGGAATGAAATGGGGATTACACCCCTGTTACATTCTGCAAATAATCTGAAACTGCTCGAAGAAAACCTGACAGATCTGAAGGCAGGAAAAGCGATACAAAAACCTGTCTACCAGCATGATCATGGAACATTTGGCGAGCCTGAACCATTTACTCCGACAAAATTCATCATAATTGAAGGGCTGCATCCATACGCTACGAAAGCACTTCGCGCGCTCTATGATTACACCATTTTTGTGGATCCGGAACGAGATGTCAAATATGACTGGAAGATCAGGCGGGACATGAACAAACGGAATTATAATAAAGATGATGTTCTTCAGGAAATTCTTCTGCGTGAACCGGATTATTATCAATACGTTTTTCCTCAAAGAAAAGTGGCTGATGCTGTCATCCAGATACAGTATTCATCATATGGGAAGGAAGAGGGAGAGAAAAGAAACGTTTACCGGGTTATGCTCTCAATGCCTGCACAGGAATACTGCTTTGAAGATATCGAACTGAATATCGACCTGTGTGATCTGTTCAAAAAATCATCCCATGATTTCTCATTATCCTGCATATCTCACTCACCCGACTCGCGTATGATGCGTGCTCTTGTTGTCGATGGAGAACTGATGCCAGACACGATACACAAAATAGAACGTCAGATAGAATTCCAGACCGGTGTATCACCCATTAATATTTTCAGAGATCAGGAACATATCACCGGAACCGACCTTGTCAGACTGATGCTCTCCTGGCAGATAATCAATGGAAGAATTGCATTATCCAATCACGTGGATCAATAAACCGGATACCTCAAATAATCAGCATCATTACTGAATAGGGATGAAACAGATCGCTCTCTATGGCAAGGGAGGTATCGGCAAATCCACCACATCAGTAAATCTTTCAGCAGCACTGGTAAACCGTGGTCTTTCGGTCATGCAGATCGGGTGTGACCCGAAACGAGACAGTACACGAATGCTCATGAAAGGTGTTCTCATCCCAACCGTTCTGGATCTTATCCGTGAACGAGGTGAAGAGAACCTCACGCTTAAAGATGTGGTTTTTACCGGATATGGCGGTGTTCGATGTGTAGAAGCCGGAGGTCCGGATCCAGGAGTCGGCTGTGCTGGCAGAGGAATAATTGCAACCTTCCAGCTTCTGGAACGGCTCTCTGCATTTGACGAGGATGTTATCCTGTATGATGTCCTGGGCGATGTTGTCTGTGGCGGTTTTGCCATGCCCATGCGGAAAGGATATGCTCAGGAGATATATCTTGTCACCTCCGGAGAACTCATGTCACTGTATGCTGCAAATAACATCTGTAAAGCAATTTCCCGCATTGCTCAGAATGTCAGGCAGGTCTGCAGGCTTGGGGGAGTTATCTGTAACAGCCGGAATCTTCCTGATGAAGAGAAACTTGTATCAGAATTTGCATCGAAAGTCGGATCGAAGATAATCGCGTATATACCCCGGAGTGGCCTGGTCCAGCATGCTGAACTGAATAAACAGACGGTTATTGAATATGCCCCAGATTCACCTCTCTCTGCAACCTATCAGTCCCTTGCTGCTGAAATCATGACAAATACAGATTTCGTAATTCCTATACCACTTGAGATGGAAGAACTTGAAAATCTTGCCAGATCATACCTTCCAATGATCGAACCACAGGTCAACAGTCACTAAAAAATGTCTCATTTCTGAAAGTGAACGAAAAAAATTTCAAGCAATATTTTTTAAATAAATTAAAATTGAAACCCACACATAATTTTATTCTATATTCATAATAAATTGTTTTTCACTTTCACCCTGCTTTTTAAAGATTTAAATAGGGTACTGCTGACCCTCTATTATCAACTGGGTGATAATAATGCTCGAAAAAGCAGGATACATGCAAAAAGCAAAAACGGTTACCATTGATGAAGAAGGTCTTCCCACTGAGATCATGGAACTGGTCATTGACGGAAAACGTTTCGGGATTGTACTTGAAGATTTAAAACGTGCAGTCCGGGGAAAAATATCTGCACGGACGTTTCAGTTGAGAATAAATTGGAAACAATATGTGAGTACTACCGCAGGACTTGCATATTTGTCATATTCCGGGAAAGCAGTGAATATTGAACTGATGGATGGAAACCGTTATACTGTATCGCTTGATTCTTTGAAATCTTTGATGTGCAGACGTTCTTCCTATGCTCCCGTTGCCCGGCTTCCAATGAGCAGTACAATCAGATATCCATCAATCCTGGGAGAAACTCAGAGGATGCTTGCTACCTGTTAATCGTTTCATAGGTAGATTTTATGCGTTTTCTTTCGTATCCCTCATATACCCCATACTAACCCAGGATATCGACATCTTTTTTACCATAACCTTTAATTAATTAAACCGGTAATATTTCCACGGTTTTCTATCAAAGAGATGGCTCAAAAAATTTCATATTCAGTTTTATTTGAAGACTATATGTATCACCTTTATACTCACCTCTCTGCTGGATTACCATCGGATATCATTAGATTGCGAATACGGAGTCTGAATCACATATGGAACGAAATCTTGGATTTAAAGAACGAAGATATATTGAAGAGCTTAGAATTCTCACAAAATCAACAGCACTTGATTGTTTAATTGACGAAAAATTTGATCGTATCATTTATGTTATTAAAGCCGGCGACATGGGATATGCCATCGGGAAAAAGGGCGATAATATCCGGCGTCTTCAGGGAGTGACCGGAAGAAAAGTTGAGATGGTGGAGTATGCAGAAGACCTGCATGAGTTTCTGGCTAATATTTTCAAACCTGCTCAGGTGCTCAGGTTTGCCTGTGATGACCAGTCAAAGAAGATGAATATCTACGTTTCAGATAAAAATGATGTAGGTATTGCGATTGGCAAAGGAGGCTGTACTATTGAAAAAGCACGAATTCTCATCCGTCGGTTTCATGGATATGAAATCGGGGAAGTTTTTCCAGAAGAAGGTGCAGCTTGAAAAGAGCAGAAATCCTTGATGAGATCTGGGGGGTCATTGAAGATCGGGCTGCTCATCCATCTGAAGAATCATATACCTCGAAAATTCTTACCCACCGGAAGGGAATTGATAAATCTCTTGAAAAGGTTGGTGAAGAGTGCACTGAATTTATCATTGCCGTAAAAAACGGTGAAAAAAGCAGGATATCTGAAGAGGCTGCAGATGTTTTGTTTCATCTCATGCTTGCTCTGAAAGGATCGGGTGTCCCTCTCCAGTCGGTGTGGGACGAATTACAGTCAAGGCGTCATTAAAATTCTGTTGTGAAGAGATTGAAATTGGCATGAACCTGAAAGAGTCCGGCCCGGACAGCGGTATCCAGCCAGCCATATCCATAACAAAGGTATCCGAGGGCAGGAATATACTGATTGTCCTTCATAAATTCTTCAGCCCTTAAAAAGGAATCATTTACCTCATTCAGAGATATCTCTGCTGCCAAAGCCAAAGGAGATCCCGTACCAGGAAATGGGGATACAGACCGGATTGCATCTTTAAGCATCATATGGTACCGCCCGGTCTTCTCATGCAGATGATCTTTCTTATACTGGTCGGGAAATAGTACATCTGAAAATTCGATAGCTGGCACGGATTTTTCATAAAGTCCCAGGTATGATCCGGCTGAAAGCCATCCATGTGCATATCCTAATGATGCATATTGATTGACGATGTCGTAATTTTTTTGAAAAAATTCAGAATCCTGAAGATAGGAGATTACCATCTCAAGAATTTCAGTTCCGAGTGCCTGATATGGAGACCCTTTTGGATTGAAAAGAGTAATGCCATGAAGAGACTCCTCCAATAAAAAGTAATAATCACTGAGGAGCATATCCGGCAAAGTTCTTCAGATACTCTTCTTCAATCTCATGCAGACTGGCCGGTACTACCAGGATATGGAGAGGCAGGCCAAAATCCACAGACTTAAGTCTTTCTCCTGTCCCTGCTGCAACTACCGGTGTATCAGACCCGGCCCTCGCAACTCCTACGTACAAAGGAATAGAATCAGATGATCCTTCCATAAGTTTTTCCAGAAGATCAATACCCTCATGGACTGACATGTACCGGTTTTCCTGAATATCCAGGTATACAATCGTATGAAGGTTCTGTTTCAGATTCGCAAGGATAGTATCAAGAGGAGTTTTTGGGAACCAGTTATGGGTCGGGTATGGTATTGAACAAGACTTTCCAAACCGGTAATTCTGAAGCCCGGTAAGGCCGCAGACCGCACTTACGATAGAAGGGCCGTGAATTATCTTTGTCTCTATACCCTGTTCCTTTGCCCTGATACGAAGATCGGCATGAGTGGTTGAGACCATCGGATCCCCGCCGGTGAGAAATACTGCAACACCCTGCTTTGCTGCTGCCAGTATCGGTTCAGGTGCCTGCTCAACATCCTGACGTTTCAGAACAGTCAGGTCTTTTCCATATCGTTCGCGCATCAGGTCAGGGGTAGTGCCGGTGAGAACAGATGTGTATGACTCAAGGAAGACTGCATCTGCTTCTTTTATAGCCTTTAATCCTTTTATTGAAATATCATCAAGGTCATACAGACCAAGACCTACAAAAATTAGCATGATTTTTAGGGTGTAATGATTAATTTCCCATCTTCAAATGAGAAATGACTCCAGTTCATGGAAAGGCCCATACTCCCCTGGAGCCGGATTTTCTTACCCTCATCATTATTCTGAATTTCTACAACAATATTCATGAGTTGTTTGACGATTGCCACACTCTTCTGGTCAAACGATTCGTTATTTATTAAGAAAACTCCAATAGAACCCATCTTCCGAAGCTTCGATGTTACAACATGGAGGAACTGATAGATGATATCAATTTTCCGGAACATCAGCATTGAAGTCAGGGAGAGAATACAATACCTGATAGGGGTTGGAAATAACTGGTCAGGATCATCAGTAAAGTCCCCTTTCATGATCTCTTCAGTTAATTGAGAAAATTTAATATCCATACCGGTGAGATCGCTCGGGCTACCGACATATTTTATCTTCTGCGTATCTTCAATGGCGGTAAATGACGTCCGGGTGATAGCATCAATAATCCCGATATAATTGGTATCAAATCCGTTTCCGGAAAAGAAGTCAACGAGATCTTCAGACTGGGTTTCTGTTGCAAGAACAATCATGTACTCTTTCTTTCTGGGCATAGCCAGAAATGATGCAACCAGCTCCCCATCACTGAATGATGGTGCCAGAACCAGGATATTCGTTCCTGGATTAACGCCTCCCTTCTGATCTATTATATCGATGCCAGTCAGATACTTGTACATCAGTGTTTAAAAAATGGTTTTGCTATCATATTAACCCAATGATATCTTCCGGGTTTTCGTACACGTTCTACCATTATCATATCGAATCCTTTTATAGTTATCATAAAGAAGTTATAAGGCCACTTATTCTGAAAGGAAATGTGTAATTCTTTGAGTATACCGGAGTATAATAAGAGATTTCCAAAATTTCAGAAGATATTGCATATGTTTGTCCTGCCTACTACCGTTTTGAGGATACTATGATTTACCAAATATACGAATGGCACCTTCTTCGCAATCTTGATAGTATTCCTCAGGTTATCTGCTTTATGATATCCGATGCTGAAATGGAGTATGACCCGGGACATATACGGCGCATCATTTCATGGTGTTTTGAGATATCAGAAAAGATCCGAAAGAAAAATCCACAGTGTATCGGAATTTCAGAGATTATTATCCATATCAGCACCCTCTGCCCATCTCGAGAGCCCCAATATATCTCAAAAATATATGATTTATCGGATCTCGCTACGGTTCATCTGCATTACGATGATACATCTGAAACATTCGGAACCGGCATTCCAGTTACCATCGCCATTGGAAAATCCGGACGGGAAGAGATTTCTGATGCGATACAGGCGATGGCAGATAATAATGTTACTCCGGAAGAGGTTACAACAGAAGTTTTGGAAAAATATCTGACTTTTTCCCATACCCCGGATTGTGTTTTTAAAACAGGAGGGGCGCATTTGGTTGATTTTCTAATCTGGCAATCGGTCTATTCAGAACTCTTTTTCCTGGACCTGAACTGGGAAAAAATTAGGAAAATTGATCTTATTCGCGCGTTCAGGGATTACCAGTCACGAAACCGCAGGTTTGGTACCTGATATTAGCACGCAGACTTTTTTTTCATTTCCTGGCGTTCAGAATATACCCTGATTGCTCGAAGCATGTCAAGTTTCCGAAACATCGGCCAATAGGGAGCACAGAAGTATACTGCTGATTCATGGCCGTTTGCAAGCCATGGAAGAAAGTTGGAGGTCCTACACTCATTCCCGGTACGTATGATAAGATCTACCGGTGGGAGTGAAACAGTGCTTCCATAGAGGTTTTCCTCAAAGAGTTCCGGGGTGATGTCATCCCGGGTAATCTTCTTCTTCCTCACATCATCCAGTATTTTGGCAGTTGTCCGAAGCATCTCATTTCGTCCGCCATAAGCCAGAGCCATGTTCAGATAAAAATTATCATAATGGGCAGTCGCTGCTTCTGCCTGCTCTACTGCACCACGGAGGTCATCTGGAAGCATATCCCGATCACCAATCATCTGGATTCTGATGCCATATTTATGGACGCGCTCATCAATACTGATGCGACTTAATTTTTCCTTGAACAGGGTGAAGAGGTTCTGGACTTCTTCATCTGATCTGCTGAAATTTTCAGTTGAAAATGTATACAGGGTAATATGTCGGATGCCAAGTTCCTGTGCCCATTCCAGAACCTCCTCAGTCCGATCAGCTCCTGCGCGATGTCCTGAAGATGTAGCAAGACCACGTTTTTTTGCATACCGGCGATTCCCATCCTGAATTATTGCAATATGCCGGGGAATATGCATGCATTGTCTGGATATAAGGTATTCATAGATATGCTCGATACATTTACGAATCATACCGGTGTCACCTCAATAATAATGCCATCATCGGGATACCGTTCAACATAATATGCCGGACCTGTTATCTCATCAGCAATCTCTTCCAATATCCACCAGCCGGTTTCGATCCGGTCATCGAATCGTTCAAACAGATTGTTATCCAGATCCTCAGGCATTGATTCATGCTGGCCGTCACATTCCCAGACCCCGTAAATAAGTGTGCCATCATCGGTAATTTCATCAAATTCTCGGGCAGTATTTGCAGCTATCCTTCGAAGTCTCATTCTGAGCTGGACCCTGTCTTTAAAATCAGACGAACACCAGTGAACATTGGGAAGATCTGCAATATTTTTCGAACTTTCCCATCCGCCCTGGACCGCATTTGAGACATCTCCCCTGAGCAGGTACCCCCGGCTTCGCATCTCATCAGCATTGAAATCTCCCCATTCCAATTCATTGATATTGAGAAAATCAATGTAGGGCAGATATTCTTCCAGTTCGTCAATATTGGGAAGAGAGGGTACTTCAATTCCGACATCCAGGCCTGCCTTTTTTGCACACTGTATACTGTCATGAAAGGGAGTGTCTTTCAGATTCTTCCATACCTCCCCAGGAGGATGGAACCTGATTTCATCGACAAGACCGGTTATCGAGCGAATAATCTGCTCATCCGGAGCCATCCCGGTGTATAGATGGATATGGTGTTCAGGACCAAATTCCGTTTTCAACGCTTTCGCATATTCAATCAGCCGGTCCGGAAAAAAGAATGGTTCTCCTCCGGTAATACCTGTTCCAAGAGCCGACATTCGATGTGCTACCCGGAGCATTTCATCAGGAGAAGAAACCTGATGTTCATTCGCATAAATGACATCCCGGTTTTTTCGTTCCTGTGAAAGCGGACAATACCAGCAGTCACGATGGCATAATCCGGTGAGGAAAAGAACTAATTTTGCTCCTTCATAACAGAGTTTACACCCTGCGGATAGTCTACTATGAGGAGGAAGGTCTTCAGAAGTGTTATCATCCATTGCAAATCAGATAATCTCCTTCTATATTCACAATAGAGAGATAAATAGTATCCGGAGAAAGTGAAAAAAATTATTTAGAAATTTTCTTTTCAGCAAGTCTTGTCACTGCATTCAGATCAATATCCGGCATAAGTTCAAGCATTCCTGATTGGACAGCACTTTTTACAAACTGATCTCCTTCCCTTGTTCGAATAAGAAGCGTAGTCCATCCATCCGGAGAACCAACGCTTCCAGCTGAAATATCACCATCCAGGGCTGTAAAATCCTTACAGACTGTACATCCTTCCCGAATTGCCGGTTCTATCTCTTTGAGAGAAATGTTTACAACATTCCCATCCGCCATAGTCAGTTCCAGTTTTCCCTTTACATCCATCCGGACAATTTCATATACAGGAAGATTGTGTTTCCCTTTTAGGATCTCTTCCATCAAAGGATGATAATTGAAACTTTCTGTGCAGAACAGACCTATCAGCAACCGGATTGCTTTCCCGAATGGTCTGACCAGATCATGTGAAGATTCTTTCATAAGCCGGGCAGCCTGCATAACACAGGGAGTGCCCACTATTGCAATCCGGTTTAACTTTTTTGTAACTACTGCCGTTTTTAATGCCTTTAAAACAGGAACGCTCCAGTTATATCGGCTTCCTGCGTGTTCAAGCATCTCCCCTGCACTGGTTATCAATATGGATATCGGTTTGTGAGTCCAGCGGTCTTCTGTGACAGTGATGACGCCATCAATGAGACCTTTCGAGAAAGCATCGGCCAGGATTGCAGTTACCGCTCCTCCACTCTGTTTATGCGATATTTCCGTGGTAGCACGCGCTCCGGTGCTGAAGAGATACTGCCCTAATAATTCTTCTTTTTCGGGCTTGGTTCTCGGGCATACTTCATAGCATGCACCACATGGAACCTGATCGCTCTCCTGTTTACAATATCCTGATGAGGCCGGGCGGACAATACCCGGGTCATCGGAAAAATACAGGGAATCTGCCGGGCATACGGCTACACATGCACCACATCCACTACATATACCCGTGTCCCAGACCTCTTCCTGTAAAGCTTTGTATGTTTTGTTCGTTGTCATGTCCTCACTCCCAGGTATATTTTCCAGCAAATGGCCGGTTGCTCACCGGTGCAATCCGGGTATACGAGCTGTTCAGAAGTTTTTGGGAATCAATACCATAATACTCTGAAAATTCATTGATATACGGCTGAATTCTATCAATCTCATCTTTTGTAGCTATTGTGGCATTACTTCCTATTCCAAGTGTCCAATCTTCAACGGTGCCCCGTATGAATATCTCTCCGCCATGAATGCCACTAGCAAGTCCCATTTCAGCATATGGTGATTCGTCCTGCATTCTGAACATGATGACAAGGCCCCCTGCCATATATTCTCCCAGGAATGCCTTGGCAGTTCCACCGATAACAAGGACCGGTCGTTTTCCCTCGTATTGTTTCATGTGAATGCCACCCCGGTAGCCGATATCGTCCCGTATGAAGATTTTTCCTCCCCTCATACTGTGACCGGTTGCATCACCACTGGCACCATGGATAATGATAGTACCCTCATCCATCGTATTGCCTGGTGCATGGTCTGCATTCCCGAATACTTCAACCGTGGGGCCTTTCATAAACATGCCAAGGTCCCCACCGGCAACCCCGTGAATGATAATTTTTACCGTGCTGGTCAGCCCATCGGCGATAAAACGCTGACCCATAATATTCTGCAGAGTAATTTCAGAAACCCCGTCACGAACAGCCTGCCTGATCTGTTTATTCAGTGGCGTGTAATGAACACCGGCTGCATCTATGGTAATATGAGACATATCAGGCTCCTATTGATTTCACATCCAGAACATCAAGCAACGTCTGATCTAGCATATATCCTCTCAGTCGGTCACGATTCCCACGAAGAGATTCTATACTGTTAATTCCTGCTGCACCCATGAGCTCGGCTAATTCCAATGTCCAGGCATCAAGGAGGTTTTTCACATTCGCTGCACCTTCATCAGGATTTAACCGGGCAACAAGGTCAGGTCTTTGTGTGGCAATACCCCAGGTGCATAGCCCCCGGTAACACGTCCCACAAACTCTGCACCCCATGGCGATCAGAGCGGCAGTTCCGATATACACGGCATCGGCTCCCAGACAGATGGCTTTCGCAATATCTGCACTCTGCCTGATTCCTCCGGATGCTATGATAGAGACTTCGTTTCTGATTCCCTGTTTTCGAAGTTTGGTATCAACCGCTGCAACCGCTGCTTCAATCGGGATGCCGACATGATCCCTGAAGACCAGTGGGGATGCACCGGTTCCCCCCCGAAACCCGTCTATTACAACTGCATCAGCACCGGACCTTGCAATTCCAGCTGCAATTGCTGCGACATTATGAACTGCTGCAATTTTTACAAAGACCGGCTTTTTCCACTCAGTTGCTTCTTTCAGACTGATAACGAGTTGTTTGAGATCTTCTATTGAATAGATATCATGGTGAGGAGCAGGGCTGATTGCATCACTTCCTTCCGGTATCATCCGGGTACATGATACATCGGCACACACTTTCTCACCTGGAAGATGTCCACCGATTCCTGGTTTTGCTCCTTGTCCGATTTTGATCTCAATGGCAGCTCCCCGTTCAAGATAATTGACATTAACCCCAAATCGTCCGGAAGCAACCTGAACTATCATGTTATTCTGGTAGGGGTACAACGCTTCATGCAGACCGCCTTCTCCAGTGCCCATGAATGTTCCAACTTCTGAAACCGCTTTGGCCATCGCTTTATGAGCATTCAGGGAAATGGCACCATAGCTCATATGACCTATCATTATCGGAGTTTCCAGTTTGAGATTGGGGGTGAGTTTTGTCACCAGGCTGGTATCATTATTAGAACTATGAGTGAACTCGAGCTGCTTCGGCTTTTTCCCAATATATGTCCGAAGTTCCATCGGTTCACGAAGCGGATCTATGGATGGGTTTGTTACCTGACAGGCATCAAGCACCAGCTGGTCGAAAAGAATGGGATATTGTGCAGCATTTCCCATTCCTCCAAAGAGTATCTTTCCACTTTCCGCCTGTTTGAAAATATTTTCCTTAATGGGTGTTGTCCAGACCGGATGTGACCGGTAGTCACAGGGTCGTTCCAGGATGGTTATTGCATCACGGGGACATTGTGAGATACATCGATGACAGGCAACACAATTCCGGGTATTGGTGACTATTCCATCCTGTTCTATACGAAAAACACCATAGGAACAGTTTTCAACACAACGACCGCAGAGCATACACTGGTTCTTGTCAACAGTTACCTGGAATTTGGTTGGTCGTGAACCGATGATCATGCCACAGTCCTCCCTACGATAGGACATCCCGCTTTTGGCATATAGATCTTTTGAATGGCAGAATCAACGGTTCTGATAGCTGCCTCCTCACTGGAGATGAATAACCGGTTGTCATGTTCCCCAATAACCAGAGGCCTGAGCTTGATTCGATCTGAAAACCCGACGATCGAATCAGGAGAAGCAACTGCAATTGCAAACGGGCCGTTCATCATGGCAGACCCATAGGTCAGGCGAATCGCAGTATTCAGCGTCTGCTCATTTTCCGGCATTCGCTCAATTTCTTCCCAGAATGGAGGGGCAAGGGCTCGAACCGCCAGTTCCTGCGTAAGGCCATGGCGTCTGACCAGGAGATCCATAAGGTATGCGACAACTTCCGTATCGGTGTACATCGTGCAGTCATACCCAAAACTTTCGATGTACCGACGGTTTGTACCATATGATGTAATCTCTCCATTATGGACGACACTCCAGTTCAGGAGGTTAAATGGATGTGCCCCACCCCACCAGCCGGGGGTATTGGTCGGGTACCGGTTATGAGCAAGCCAGAGATATCCTTCGTAATTCTCCACCCGGTAAAAATCAGCAACCTCTTCAGGCCATCCTGAAGCCTTGAATACTCCGATATTTTTACCTGATGAAAAAACCAGGGCTCCTTTGATGGATTTGTTGACTTCCATCACAATATGTTTGACGATCTCATCATCCGGAGTTCTGCTCCGCTGCATCAGCCTGGTCTTCGGGCGGAAGAAATACCTCCAGGGAGTATGGATCTTTTGTATCCCGGCCTGCTCCCAGGTCGGTATCTCTTCATCATATTCAATCATGCCCCATGTCTCAAGGAGATCCTCTACCTGGGTTTTTGGCTCCAACAGATTATCATAGAAAACATGGATTGCATAGAGATCAGCGTAGTCAGGGTATACTCCATATGCAGCATACCCGGCACCCTCACCACTTCCGCGCTCATCCATTACCGAGAGGGCATCCCTGATGGAAGATCCATCCATAAGCTCACGTTGCTTATCAATTACTCCAATTATTCCGCACATATCATCACATAAGCCTTAATATCGGGCATATTTACATAGCGAGCATGGTCCGGAGATGTCCGGAGTGGAAGCTAACTGCTTGTCAGATCCTTATAAGCTTTTCACCTTTATAATTCTGTTTGCCTTTCCAACTCCCTAAAATACTCTGAATTTTCTGATTATTTTGAAAATTAACTAACCTGAAAGGTTTGTTACCAACCAAATCTGAAATGGTTGGTGATCATTCATGTAAAACAACTAGAATAGCATTATGAAAAACTTTTCCCCCACCCGTTAGATTTAAATCCCTCCAGGTAGAAGTATGTTTCAATGTCTGATGCAAAAGTCAGCGAAATGCTCGCCAGGGTTAAGGCAGATAAGGTTCAGTTCATCCGCCTTCAGTTTAATGATATCCTCGGCATCCCCAAGAATGTCGCAATACCTGTAGTGCAGCTGGAGAAAGCTCTTACAGACGGAATATGGATCGATGGTTCTTCAATCGAAGGATTTGCACGGATTGATGAATCTGACATGATTCTGAAACCGGATATGGACACATACCAGATTCTCCCCTGGAGACCTGCTGATAAACGGGTCGCACGGTATATCTGTGATGTATATACATACGGTAACAAACCATTTGAAGGTGATCCGAGATCTGTATTAAAGCGAAATCTCGACGAAGCAGCAAAATTAGGGTTTACTTTCAACTGTGGTCCGGAGCTGGAATTCTTCGTTTTTAAGAGGGATGCAAATGGTCAGGCCACTACTGAGTTTGTAGACCATGGAGGGTATTTTGATCTTGCTCCCAGTGATGCTGCAGAAGATCTCAGACGTGATATCGTCATTGCCCTGACTGAAATGGGTTTTGAGATAGAAGCATCCCATCACGAAGTTGCTGATTCTCAGCATGAAATTGATTTCAAATATGGTGATGCCCTCTCGGTTGCAGATAAGGTCATAACCTTTAAATTTGCTGCAAAGACGCTTGCCCTCATGAACAACCTGCATGCAACCTTCATGGCAAAACCCATTGGAGGCATTAACGGTACCGGTATGCATACCCATGGATCCCTGAGCAAGGATGGCAAAAACATCTTCTTCGATCCAAATGCAGAAAACCAGTTATCCGAAACCATGCTCTACTACATCGGTGGGCTTATGAAGCATGCAAAGGCTCTTGCACGTCTTGGTAACCCAACCATCAACTCATATAAGCGTCTGGTTCCAGGCTATGAAGCCCCCGTATATATTACTTGGAGTGCAGCGAACCGGTCGGCCATGATCCGTGTTCCTGCTGCCCGAGGGAACAGTACCCGTGCAGAACTCCGCAGTCCTGATCCAACCTGTAACCCATATCTGCTCTTCGCCGGTATGATTGCAGCCGGACTTGATGGTATCAAAAATAAAATTCTCCCTCCGGCACCAACAGATGTCAATATCTACGATCTCAATGATGAGGAGCGGAAGAAGAGAGGAATCGAGATGCTTCCAGGTTCACTCATTGAAGCCAATGATGAACTCTTAAAAGATAAGGTCATCTGTGATGCACTCGGTCCGCACATTGTTGAAAACCTGACAACAATAGCAATCGCAGAGACTGATGAATATCGGCTTGCGGTTCATCCCTGGGAAGTAGAGCGGTATATCAATAATTTCTAATCTTTTTTTCTCTCACGGCCTGTTTTCTACAGGAATCAGAATAATTATCCCGTCCTCGTCTTGGAACCGCCAGAATGTAAGGATTAGACTTTATAGTTACCAAATTAACGTATATACAATGGAAGTCCCCAGGGAACAGGTCTGTATTCTTATTCCCACTCTGAATGAAGAACCAACTATTGGTCCACTGATTAAAAAATTTCATGATATCGGGTATACTGACGTCCTTGTCATTGATGGCAATAGTACTGATGATACCCGAAAAATTGCTGAAGCATCCGGCGCTACGGTAATCACCCAAACCGGAAAAGGAAAAGGAACGGCATTTATTCAAGCCATTGAATATATATCCAGGCCATATGTTGTTCTCATTGATGGCGATAATACCTATGACCCTGCAGAGGCAGATCGTCTGGTTCTTCCTCTCCTTTCCGGATATGATCAGGCATTGGGAAACCGCCTTATTCCGCCCAATCAGATCTCATTTAACCGCCTGAATCTTTTTGGGAATCGTATCTTAAACTGGTTATTTAAAGTAAGTCATGGCGGATACCTCTATGATATTCTAACCGGATACCGGGCCTTTACCCTTGGATCCCTTCAAAGAATGCGGCTCCATGAAGAGGGTTTTGGCATTGAAACTGAAATTTCATCAGAATCCATCCGTAATGGTGATAAGGTTGCTGTTGTGCCCGTTTCATACGGTGTCCGGATAGGAAGCGATACAAAATTAGATCCAATTCATGACGGGTTAAAAATTGGTCGAACAATCTACCGGTTAGCAAAGATGAATAATCCCATGTTTTATTTTGGGCTCATCGGGTTAGTTTTTCTGCTATCGGGAGGAGGAATTGGTGTGTATATCATTTATGAATGGCTTTTAAAAATTGATCACATTCCGCTCACAATCCTCTCGGTAACCCTGATTATTGTTGGCATTCAGATCATTATGTTTGGCATACAGGCTGACATTCAGCTTGCAAACCAGCGGGAATTTCTACATGAAGTTCAAAAACTTCGAAAAGAACGATAAAATGACGGAACGGATTGTAACATTTATCTGTGATTATCTATAATATACATGGTGCATCTGCGGTAATAGTCTAGCGGCAGGACAGGGGCTTCCCAAGCCCTTAGCCCGGGTTCGATCCCCGGTTACCGCATAAACGTTTTATTTCTTTTTTAATATATACCATTTAGATCTTTTCAATTTTCTTGATTCGGTCATGATTCAGTTTTTAATCGCCGGGCTATCTGTTAAACAAAGGATAATGGAAAATGTTAAAAAACAGAAATGAGGGAGCGTCAGTTCTTTTACTCTCTCGGTTATATCAGTAATATCAGGATATTATTTTATGTATTCAATAAAATTCTCTCTCTGACTTTTACAATTTCGCGAATTTTTCTTTCATAATCACCAACAATTTCTTCTCGTAATTCTTCAAGAATGACTTCAGGTTTCTTCATGATATGATAAATTTTTACAGGCCGTCCTTTATTTTCTGTGATGAGCCGAACCACGTCAACCCATTTTCGTCTCATGAGGTCAGTTAATGCAAGACTTACCTCTGGTTGTCTGAGATCAGTTATCCGTTCAATATCCCGTGATGAGAGATCAGTATCCTGAAGTAACGTGACCAGGACTAGAGCACAATTCTTTTTCATTCCAATATCTCTGAATAGGTCTGCTATCTCTCCTAATTCGTTTGATATCTGTATCGGAAGACTCGAGTCGGTCATATATGTCCTTTATTATATTGCATGAATAATATAAGAGAAAGATCATATTCATTTCATTATCTGATGTGCTCCTTTACTCAATATCTAACTCAATTGTGCCCAAATGAGAATATTGCAATTATATTTCAATATTTCATGGAGCTCAGGGCACGTGTCCCAAAATATACTATGAGGAAATATACAGACGGATTATATATGTCCAATGGAAATGTTAAGTATCTGTAATATCTCACTCATGAAATGAAATTTCAATATCCAGTCTTTTCCTCTCTCCTTTTTATGGTAATATTTCTTTCATATTCCCTGAATCATGCGCCTGAATTTTTCTCTTATTAGAACCCTCTGACCATATCCACCATCATGTACCGGTTTACCCCTGTGCACTTTTATAGAGAATTATATTCCGGCATATATAGAGAAAACTTATTAATCATGATTCGATTCCCATATATTTCTCCCATTATATTGCAGTATGTATACAGAATTTTTAGCGATTTTATCTCATTTTAAATGAGATTCTTTCGTGTCTGACAATTCGCAGAATATGACCGGAGAAAATTGTGATTGCTAGAATGATCAATACGGAATTCTATCAGAGGCTAAATCGTGAGAATTAGTACATACAATTAACCATCTTTGTTTCACAATTGTAAAAAATGGAGTATATAACCTCAAACGCTGAATGATCTGTTTGGGATATGACATATGGAACTTCAGGTGAAGGGCCTGTTACAAAAACAAATATTGGACGATTAACGAACGGAATATTTGTATTCACATTACTCTTATTATTTAAAAATGTCCGCCTCCCTTCATTTTCAGACAGTCTGCATGAAACAGACGTTGATACATTCGGACTCATGCAGATACCAGATATTTTAAGTTTTATCAATGCCTTTCTCATAATTGCATTGATCTGGATGATGGCTTTTCATATCTATCATCAGCTCCAGAAGATTGACAGACGATTCCTTTACATCCATTTCGGATTATTAATTTTAATCGTTTTTATTCCCATTACAAGTCATTTATACCAGATATTAAATGGAAATTCATTCATTGCCTTTTTTTTCCATACAAACATCCTCTTCATCAGTATCTTTCTCATAGGCGAATGGTATCATTGCACACACACTCCGAATCTTCTTTCTATAGAAGAAAATTTGCAGACCTTTTCATGTATTTCCAGAAAAATACTCTATCTCCCGATAACAGCAATAATCGGGATAATCTTATCCCTTTATGACATGCCTTTGACCAGGAATCTCTATTATGGAACCATGATCGTCTTCCTTCTGGACTTTGTTATCACTTATAAATACCCATTCTGGATTTGGGGGAAAAAGAGATGAAAAGTCCGGATGTGTCATGTAAAGGGCCGGTTCCACAGGATATGCTTGAAATCCTCATGAACGGAATATTTGCATTTGCGATGACACTTATTGTAAAAAATAATATTCCTCTCCCCTCTGGAAATGTGTCAGAAGACATCTATTTTTTTATTGAGTTTTTTTTATCGATATTTTTTGATGGATTCAGTTTTATTTTTACGTTCATTCTGCTGGCAATTTTTTACATCCTGGCCTTTGAAATCATGCGTCACAGCAGATCTGTTGATAGAATATCCGTATATCTGGTTTTCTGTTTTCTGTTATCAATTATTTTTATCCCCCTGTCATCTCTCCTGTGGAGTATATCAGATGCTCCGATTCCCTATGGATTACTTTTCCATGCAAATATTCTGGCCTGTGGATTGACGTTATACTGCCTCTGGGCATATATTCAAAGATCACCAGGAATTATTCTCAAAGGCACATCTGAAGCCTACATGAAAAATCTGTCAATGCGGATAGGTATTTTCCCTCTAACTGCATTAGTGGGTATTTTGATTGATGGAAATGAAATCTCTTTTGGAATTATTCCAATAATACTGCTGTACCTGGTGCCGATACTTATCTGTATCAGATATGCCCAAGATTCCTGATTAACATCTCTTTTTGGAAAAGTTCCCTGCCTTCAGCGGATGATTCATATACCCATACTATCCAAGGATTACCTATGGATCAGGAAATGCCATCAGATGAAACAATTGATCGCATCACATCTGATTCGCTCAACCTCTTTGGTTCTGAGGTATTTATTCAGGAGGTAACTGAGGAACCTGAGATTCCTGATGATCAAACCCTGATTCAGGACGAACCGGATGAAATACAACTCAAAGAACAGCCCGAAACCAGGGAGGAATATGAATCCGGACCGGATCCTTATCTGTCGGTTGGGATTCAACTTATCCGGGATCATGAATGGATTAAAGCCCTTCCATACCTTTCAAAGGTCATATATTCAGAAAAAGAAGCGCCACTCGGGTGGCTGTATCTTGGAATTATCCATCTCCACTTAAATAATTTTGAGCAGGCACGTGAGCATCTTCTT
Organism: uncultured Methanospirillum sp.; assembly: GCA_964458045.1. Taxonomy (GTDB): domain Archaea; phylum Halobacteriota; class Methanomicrobia; order Methanomicrobiales; family Methanospirillaceae; genus Methanospirillum. Next base: position 8,299 of record CAYWHV010000001.1, on the reverse strand, counting down.
AAATCCTACAATTTTGAAAGAACCCGATCCATTTCATTATACTATCTTGCATTAGGCGACTACCGCCAGTCTGATTTTCAAAAAGCCCTGACCTATCTGGAACAGATACCCGCATCTGATATCAAACTTGAAAAAAGAAGTTTCCTTAAGGGTCTTTGTCATTTCAGACTTCATCAATATCAGTCTGCAATACATGCCTTTCATGATCTTCTCATGAGTAATCCGGACCATAAAAAATCTCTTTACCTTATTGCTTATTGTCAGATTCAAACAAATTCCCCGGAGGACGCATTGAAGAATGCAGACCACCTGCTTGAACTGGATGATCGATATCCTCATGCCTGGGAATTAAAATCCCGTGTCCTTATAAAACTTGAACGATATTCAGAGGCCTTGTCTTCCACCAAAAGACTGCTCTGGCTCAAACCAAAAGCATATGCAGGACTTTGGATATCCTGTTACTCACTTTTAAAAATGAACCGGTATGATGAAGCTTTGAATACTGCCCGCCTTATCACCACTCATTATCCTCTTCAGTCAACCGGATGGAATCTTATGGGTCTTGCCTATATGGGTTTGAACCGGTACCAGGATGCATTAAGTCCGCTGGAACGTGCCTTACAGATTAATCCTCATGACTCGGCATCACAGGGATATCGCATCATCGCTCTCCGGAAACTGAAACGATACGGAGATCTTCTCCAGTATTATGAATACCTTACCGAAGAAGAACCGGATAATTTGAAGGCATGGTTTAACAGGGGAGTGCTCCTGCACCGGGCCGGACGTTTTCTTGAAGCGATTGACAGTTACCAGAAAGTACTGAATAAAAACCCTTCAGATTCCCGGGTATTGTTAAATAAAGGTCGGGCGCATCAGGCATTACATGAAACACATAAAGCAATTACCTTATTTAAAGAGGTAATTCACCTTCACCCTGAAAGTTCTGATGCCTGGTTTTATTTAGGACAGATATACACAAATCTCGTACGTCTGGCTGAAGCGATCATGTGTTTTGATCAGGTGCTCCAGATCGATCCCCAGCATGTGAAAGCCATGATCTACAAAGCGAAAATTCTGGATGAACTAGGAAGAAAACAACAGGCATATCAAATGATTCATAAGGCAAAGAGCCTGGATCCGGAGATAACAAATCAGTTTGGAGGATCTCTGGTACATGATTAATGAGGAACCATTGTATGAGATCTAAAATACGCAAAATTATTGTTTAAATATCGGATAACGAGAAATTTCAAACGTTATAGTTTTATTCGTTTCTTTTTATAAGATCTATTGCATGGCATATTTTTATATATTCATAAAAGGCAGATATGCTGGGGGGATTGATGAGACCCGTGGAAAAGATCTTTTTCTTAGGCGGGCTCGTCATCTTCATCGGAATCTTCTCCTTATTTTATGCTTAAATTTTTTATGGTGATTTTTGCTATATCCCATAAAAATTCCATAATTATTCAGAGCAGCACAGGATTGTTGTTCATCCCATTCTCATGATTGATACCCGTCTCAATGAAAAGTATAAAAGGATGTACATACCAATCCACAAACTGATATATTATGTTGGAACTGTATCACTGTAACATCTGCGGGCAAATGGTGCTTGTGGTAAATGAAGGAAAAGGAACTCTTGTTTGCTGTAATCAGCCCATGACGCATATTGTCGAGAAACGTGGAGCAGAAGAGGGGAAGGAGAAACACATCCCGGTTGTTGAAAAAACAAATTCAGGAATTAAGGTAAAAGTCGGTTCAGTGCCTCATCCAATGGTAGATGACCATTATATCAAGTGGATTGAAGTTATGGGAGATACCTATCTCCAGACCTCGACCTTACAACCCGGCGATGCTCCGGAAAAGGAATTTTGTGTTCCTTATGATTCAGTGAAAAAAGTCAGAATCTATTGTAATAAGCATGGATTCTGGGCAGCCCTTTAATTTTTTTCCAAAGTTTTTCTCATAAAAATTTTTGATTCCGATTAGTTTATCATATTCACATACAATTTCTTGTCAGGGATATGGTGTGAGATTTTTTAGATTTATCATGGCGGGCTTTTTCCTGTTTTTCTCGTGCACGATACTATGTATTGGAATTGCGGATTCAAATCAGTCATCAGGTCTTTTTGGATCATATGTAATTAATACCGAACCAAACGGGGCAGACGTATATATTCAGGGGATATATAACGGAAAAACGCCTCTTCTATTCATCCCAGATGGTCAAATCGACGCACCCTGGACAATTCATCTTCAGAAAGACGGATACCAGAATAATACCTCTATCATTTCTGAAAATGTAAAACCAGGAACCCAGAAAGAAATTTTTGTTTTGCTGATCCCTGTTTCGAAATTCGGCACCATAGCGGTGAATGCACAACCTGAAGGATCCCTTGCACGTCTTGATGGAAATGCATCAATCCTCCTTCCCTACATCTTCCCATCTGTACCTGAGGGAATTCACACACTTCAGGTCAGTAAATCCGGATATAAATCTTATCTGAATGATCAGGTATCTGTTGAAGCACACGGGAAAACGACCATACAAGTGACACTGATACCCAATTATCAGCGAAAGGAACTGGTTGTTACTTCAACACCGCCGGATGCAGAGATTCTGGTTGATGGTATCTTCAGAGGCACGACATCCAGAGACATACCACTCATGATTGGTCCGTTAAATGATGGTCAGCATACTATCCTGGGACGTATTACTGGATATCAGGATAAAAAACTGACTGCTTCCACCCGTCAGGATCTCTCTACCAATGTTCATCTGACCATGGTTCCGGTGAATATGGTTCCAACTTCTGCTACCCTGAAGATCAGGTCAACCCCATCAGAGGCTGATGTTCTCTTAAATGGAATATGGTTTGGAGAAGTGCCAACCCAGGGATATCTGCTACTTGATGATGTCCCACCAAACCGGTATAAAGTAACGATATCTCATGAGGGATACGAGCATTTTATCGAATGGGTTTTCCCAGGAGAGGGTGAAACAGTCACCATTGATGCCATGCTGAGGCCCATTCCCAAATAATCTGTCCACCAGGAGAATTGGTTTATTTGGATTTCAGAGTATTCTGAAGAGGACACATATCTTCAGTGATTACCACACCGAATATGTAATTTGGAGTGTTATCTCCAGCTGATACCGGAGACTTTTCAATAATCACATTTCCGATAGTTCCATCAGGCCTGAAAAACCGGGTCACGATATGAACATGAGAAACAGTTCCTCGGGTTACCAGTTCTTCATTCCCTTTCAAAAAGTCCTGCGCAATGTCAGCGGGCAAAATCCGGGACACATGATTGCCGATAACAGAATCTGAATCGGTTTTTATTAATTCGCAAAAGGCTGCGTTGGCGATGAAAAATACTCCATCTTCCCTGATGATGAATATCGGATGAGGAAAGTTCGTCATCAGACGCTGTATCAGATTAGCCTGAAGTAATTGGGCTTCTTCCTGTTCTTTCCACTGCGTCATGTCAGTGATAAGAATATATCCACGAATAGCATCTCCAAAAGGTACCAGTTTTACACGGATTGACAGATATATAGACTCTCCATCTTTCCTCTTTGCCCAGAACCGGAGTTCCCTCATAGAACCTTTATTATGCTCAGCTTCCTTGAGTGCCTTTTCAAATCGTTCTTTTTCTTCTGGTATCGCCAGATTTTCCGGACGCATCTTATGAATCTCATCAGCTGTATATCCGGTGATCTCACATAGACGCTGATTGTGAAAGATCACTTTTTTCTTTTCGGATTTTATTTCTGAAACGATTAACCCATCAGACAGATGATCAGATACACTGCGGAAGAACTCTTCACTCTCCTGAAGGTTTCTGAGCGCGTCTTTTTCCAACGTTACGTCTTCAAGAATTATGGTATCAGCAGAGCTGCCATCCTCAAAGACCGTAGGGATTATCTTCCCCCGAAAAAATCTTCGTTCTTTCCCATCCCGGACAATTTCAAATGTTTCCTGTCCTGTTGCTATGATATGAGACAGATTTTTTAAGAATTCGTCATTGGCCCGATTCGGGGAGGTCAGCTGATCTATCTTTGTTTGCAGGGTACTACTTCCCTGGATTTCAAGCAGATCAAAAAAAGGATCATTTCCCTGGATAATTCTCATGTCACGGTCCAGAACAAGGACAAGATCAGTTGTGTAGGAGAGAAGGGCTGAGAGGGGGACTCGTGATGAAAGGGTGAAAACTTTCGCCATTCCAAAAGTCCTCAGGTCTACATGTCCTGCAGCATGGAGAATATCCAGGTAACGCCCGGTTGAGTGCTTGTTCCGTCCCAGAGCAGATGCTATCTCAGTTACACTCATCCCTTGCGGATGATTTCGGAGAAGATCCTTAATGTGGGCCAGTTCATCAGCCAACCGATGCATACATAGTGATGTGTATTCGTTACACAAATAAGTTACTCACATAGATAACACATAATTGGAACAACCATTTGTAACACATAGGCGCAACAATTAAATAATCATCTATACCACGAACATATACGCGAGTGAATCCAACTCAGGTGTACCACACATGACAAAATCATTGTTTTCAAAATGTACGTCACAAAATTTCCTGCATTCAGCCAGGGTGCCATGTATTATCCTTATTGGATTATGCCTGGCAGCATTGTGTATCTCTCCGGTCACAGCCGGAACAAAATATCTTTCAGGAGAGCCGAATTTATCTGCAGCAATCTCCGGATTAAATGAGTTCACTCCAGGTAACACTATTGAACTTCCTGTCCTGATTGAAAACAGCGGACTGAACTACATGAAAATGGTCCAGTCAGGAATCGTGGATCGGGACGACACTCCTTCCACTGCCAAGATGGTCAGGGTAACGCTCCTTCCAGATGGTGCACCCATCCTTATCAAGTCCGACACTCAGATGGTCGGAGATATTGAAGGCTCTGAATCCAAACCGGTGAAGTTCCAGATTCGGGTGAAAGATGACGGTCAGGCAGGAACATACAGTCTTCCGGTCCAGATCGAATATACCTATCTTGCAGCAGCAGAGCAGGTTGGAACTGATAGCGTTGTCAACAGATACAATACCAAAAAGATCAATCTGAATGTTCCGTTTATTGTGAAATCAGCCATAAACCTTGACGTTGTAAAGATTACTCCTGAAGATATCAATGCAGGTGGTGAAGGGTTTGTTACCATTACCCTCAAAAACAGTGGTGCAGACACTGGCAGCAAGGCAATCGCTAAATTAACAAGGTTTGGAAACTCACCGGTTGTCCCGGTTGACAGCACCGTCTATATCGGAGAATTCAAACCAGGTGATGAATTTGAGGCAAAATTTAAGGTTTCAGTGACCCGGGATGCAGAACCCCAGGAATACCCGCTTGAAGTGCTTGTCAGCTATCAGAATGCTGATGGAGAAACCCTTGAAACTCCCGCAGAACAGATCGGAATCCCGGTTGGTGGAAAGATTGAGTTCACCATGATAAATGAACCGCCAAAGGTTACTATCGGGAGCAAACAGGTTATTGAGGTTGAATACCGCAATGATGGTGACGCAACGGCATACAGCTCTGAGGCCCGTATCAGTGCAGTCGACCCCTTCTCAAGTGATGATGACCTTGCATACCTTGGCGACATCAAGCCAGGCGAGTCCGCCGTTGCCAAATTCAAGATAACCACCAATGCCGAGGCAATCGAGAAAACATACGGACTTGATTCAGAGATAAGGTACCGTGATGCCCTTGATAACAGTCAGATATCAGATACCATCAAGGTGCAGATAACTGCTGGCAAACCAGATGGACTCTCATCATTACTCTCAAACCCAATCATCATCGCAGTCATTCTGATTGTAATCATTGGTGCTGCATACCGGTACCACACCACCCGAAGAAAAACTCCCTCTGTATAAGGAACCTCGTGGAGATCCACCATGCGTTCCATTTTTGAAAGCATCTCATCCCTCATAGTGAACCGGCCAAAACTGGTTCTTGGAGCCCTTTTTCTCATTTTCATCGCTTCGATTGTAGGAATGACAATGCTTAAGATGCAGACAGGAAATGAGACATATCTTGATAAGAACAGTCCGAAAGGAATTGCATTCTCCCATTATGAGGATACATTCAGTCAGGATACCCTTGTCGTTCTTATCGAGTGTAATGATCCCTTAAGTCCTGATGTTATCGCATATCTTGATAAAATAACTCCGGGCCTTAAGAATTTACAATATATCAACTCGGTTTCAAGTATTGCCGACCTGGTAAAACAGGCGAATGACGGAGAAATCCCCCGGTCAACCGGAGAGATTAAGGAGATCAAAGAGAGTATCCCTTCAGAGGTTTTAAACCGGTACATTCCTTCCAATCTGCTCACCATGATGATGCTCAAGCTTGATGTGGGAATGACCGACCAGAAACAGAAGAGTGTGATGAATAATGTCCGTTCATTCCTGAACAGTTCACATCCCCCACCGGGTGTCACGGTTACCTTAACCGGAAATCCGGTATTCCAGCAGGAGATGGGTCAGGAACTGAGTAAATCCATGGGAACCCTGATCATGGGAGCCATGATCCTGATGGTCATCGTGCTCGGACTCCTGTTTGCGTACGTGAGTCACCGGTTCATTCCGGTTCTGATAGTCGCTATCGGGTTGATCCTAACCTTTGGAATCATGGGTCTGTTTGGTGTGAGTATCAATACTGCAGTTATTGCTGCATTCCCGGTTCTCATAGGTCTTGGTATCGATTATGCGATACAGTTCCATGCCCGTCTTGAAGAGGAGGCACGGAAAGGATCCCTGACTGAAGCGATCAGAATTACCATAACCAGAACCGGTCCGGCAGTTCTTTTTGCAATGCTTGCAACAACGATGGGATTTTTAGCGATGTTCATCTCTCCGGTGCCGATGATCCGGTCATTTGGTCTTGTCGCCATCATCGGAGTTGTCGTCTGTTACATGACGTCACTTATCGGGATTCCGCTCATTGCAGTATTGATTAAATATAAGCCAAAAGGAAAGCTCGGAGAAGAAAAACCGACAAAAGCAGATCTGGTTCTTTCAAAAACCGCCGTTACTATCGCTAAAAACCCCCTCCCAATCCTGATGATTGCCGTGCTCTTTGCATTTATCGGTCTTCAGGTTGATCCTACAATTCCTATCTCTACGAGTGAACGAACCTTTGTTCCATCCGACATGCCGGCGAAGATCTCCCTGGATAAGGTCAGCAGAACAATCGGCTCTACAACACCGATTCCAGTGCTGGTGACCGGGAATAATGTCCTCTCTCCTGACGTGCTCACATGGATAGATACGTTCCAAAAGAATGAACTCAATCTGTACATGGAGATTACCGGTTCCACGAGTATTGTGGATTATATTAAAATTTATAATAATGGAACGATCCCACAAACCCAGTTTGAGATAGATGAAGCAATATCCAAAATACCAGAAGGAGTCAGAGACGAGTTTTTAAATGGCAGAACTGAGACGGTCATAGAATTTTCAACCAAGCGGCTTGAGATGCCTCAGCAGGATGAACTCAAGACCCAGATGAATAATGACCTGGTTCTTCTCACTCCGCCACCCGGTATTAGTGCATCAATTACCGGTAGTTTTGATCTCTTTACCACACTTATCTCAGAACTTTCCGAGAGTAAGGAACAGATGACAATTCTGGGCTTTATTTTGATTGTAGCATTCCTGGCACTCATTTACCGGAAGATTCATGCCGTTACTCCAATTGTTCCCATCGTCTGTATTGTCGGGTGGAATGCAGTCGCCATGCTCATCCTGAATATCGATTATACACCGATGACTGCCTGTCTTGGGTCCATGACCATAGGAGTTGCTGCAGAATATACGATTCTTATCATGGAGCGATATCTTGAAGAACGGGAGACCGCAGAAAACGCGATAGATGCAATCCGTGAGAGTGTCAGAAAAATCGGATCAGCCATTATGGTATCAGGATTTGCAACATTCTTCGGGTTTTCAGCACTCATGCTCTCGAACTTTAACATGATCAGTAATTTTGGTCTGACAACCGTTATTGCCGTGTTATTCTCGCTTATCGGAGCGGTTGCCATCATGCCAGCTGTGCTCTCTGTTCTGGATGAACTTATCCGGGATGTGCATGAGATTGAGGATAAAGTCCTGCACCACCCCCATAAAGAATAATCCCCTTTTTTCTGATACCATAATTACCTGTGATAACCAACAGAATATTATGGAACAGGAGCGGAAAGATCGCTTCCTTGAAAAAATAAACAGAATTCACGATAATTCTGACCTTATCCTTCTCTGG